>NZ_KV794798.1:1816-161806 GCF_001808895.1 Corynebacterium sp. HMSC070E08 | reverse complement strand
CCGACGTGTCTACTTTCCGGGGGTCAGGCCCCTTTCCCGCCGAGTACGGTCGATGACCGTCTCGCGATACCGCTGCTTCATCTCCGGGTCACGATCAAGTTCGACCTGCAAGAAATCCTGATCTACGTTGGAAATATCCTGCAGGGACTCGACTGCCTCCTCAATGATGATTTTTGCTTCCTCCTCAGCGGCTGCGCGGCGCGCTTCGAGACTCTCGGTGAACGCACGTTTCTCCACATCAAAGGCTTCACGTTCCCGGTCCAGCGCTGCACGTTCGCTAGTAACCTGCTCACGCTCACGCGTGGCCTCGCTGCGGATGGCCACAGCATCACGTTGTGCTTCGCTACGAGTGTTTTTAGCGTCCTGCGTGGCCTCGGTGCGGATGCTCTCTGCGTCCCGCTCGGCTTCCTTGCGTGCTGAGGTACGGATGCTCTCTGCGTCCTGTTCCGCACGCTTGAGCTTCGCTTCTGCAGCGCTCTCGGCCTCCTTGGCACGGTCCAGCAGCTCATCTGCTTGAGCTTCGGCCAGCCCTACCGTCTGCTCAGCCTCTTTCTCGGCACCCTTGTGTGCATCGCTACGGATCTGCTCGGCGTCCTGCTCAGCCTTCTCGCGTGCTTCTTTGAGCACACGCTCTGCAACCTCGCGAGCCTGCTGTTCAGCACCCTCCTGTACACGCTGGGCTTCTTCACGGGCCTGCTGCGCCTGCTCCAGTTCTCTTGCTGCTTGCTCGCGGTCACGGTCAATCGCGTCCATGTCTCGCTGTACGGAGCGCTTCTTGACTTCCACCTCGTCCTCGCGGTTCGCGAGGTCACGCTCCCGGTCCTGCTGCTCCGCATAGCGGTCAGGACTGAGTGACTCATCGTGCCGTTCAGACACATCCAGCTCCACCGGGTAGCCAAGCGCGTACATGTGCTCGCGGAGTCCGCGCTGTGCGTCGATGAACTTCTGGTTCCCACTAATCTGTTTGCCCTTCTTCGGGCCAGATATGTACCGCACCGACTCATCAGTGTTGTACGCGATGCCGGGCCGGCAGCGGAGCTTGTCGGGATCATCCGGCTTCGGCGAGAACGTATCAGCCTGGAACTGGATGTGTGGCGTTGATTCGTCGAAGTTCATATCCCCACCGGCTACGGCATCGATGCCGCCGGGGATGAAGTTCTCGGCGAGCCAGCGCATCGACTCTTCGAGGTACTCCTTCGCTTCGTCGTAGTCCCGTGCGACAAGCCGTGCGCGCTTCACCTCACGGCCGTCCACAGTGCTGGTGTAGAAGTCGGGGACCTCTACACACATCGACTTCGGCAGATGTACGACGAACAATGACGTTTCGAAACTGTTCTTCTGTACGCGCACTCCGTCCATACGGGCGTCCTGGTACTCAAGGACTTCCTCTACAGACGTTGCACGCCTGAACGTACCGTTGCCGTTGTTGACAAACGGTACGTTCAGATGAGCGTCCGCGACGACGATGTTGCTATTCATCGCGGCCTGGTGCATGAGGTCTCTCTGATCGAGTTCCCTCATGCATTCGCGGAGGAGACGCTTACGGTCTCCCCGCGTGTCTCCGCCGCAATTATCACGGCGGAGATGACGCAGATTGAACGCTGCGCGTCCCTTCTGCGCTGTAGATGTCTCCGACATATCGTGTACCTCCTGTAGATGTGTGCGCGTACACGGAGCCTCTGCTAACGCCCCTCCATGTACGCGCACACATGACGAACTTCAATTTCCTGGGTCCCCTAAGAATCGTTCGGGTCCCTTAGCTACGCCGTCCCAAACGATTCTACCCCAGAAAATTGAAGTTCTTTAGCCCCCTAAAGACCTCAGTCTAACCCCCTCGCAAGCTCGGATAACTGAGGTCTCACGGGGGCGCCTGCAGCGGGCAATAGCGAAGCGGTCAAAACCTCCCTACTCGGTCGGTTCTGCCACGCTTCGCCTTGTGTGAAAAGGCTACGTGACCTGCGAAGATACGCTGTGGCGATCTCCTTGGTCCCGTAGCAGGGCAGCGTCTTCACGGCGCTATTCGCCCCGTTCGACCCTGCCAGAGGCTTCTGACGAAGCCCGACATAACCGTCACATTAAAAATGTACCGGTTATGAAGCGGTGCGCATTTTCGGCGCGAAAATCGACGCCGGTATGTAAGCGGTGCATTTTCCCTGCTCACACAGTGAAAATAGGACTTTTAGAAAAAGTCCTGGCGTCGCACCCCCTTATACAGTGTTTACGGTGTCAGCGCTGAAAATCAGCTCTGACACATCAAATCCGTCATCGCTGCAGCTCAGACGGTAAAAAATCGGTTATGAACCGATTGTTTTTGCGTGTAACCGGTTCGTAACCGGTTGCCAAAATATCCTTCGGAATATCCGCCGTAGCCGGACTGTTTTCGCGTTGCTGCAGCCTTGCAGCATGGCCACGGCAGTGGCTCTGGGCACGACAAAACCCCGCCACTACCTATGAAGGGGGTACGGGTTCAGCGCGGGGTTTCAGCGGCTTTAAAGCTTAGGCGCGGTAGTCGTTCACCCGGCGCCACGCTATGCGTTCCTGCAGGTCATGGTGGGCCGGCGGGAGGATGAAGATGTGGGCGACGTCACGCAGCGGTTCCAGGCGCACGAAGTTACGGTCGGACCACTCGTAGGCAGCTCCACTGATGGTGTCCTGCACCGTGAAGTGATCGCCCGGGTGGCGGCCCACGGCGGCAAGATCCAGGAAGACTGTGGCCTCCTGTGCATTGCGCGGATCCAGGTTGACCACCACGAGCACCACGTTGCCGGTGGTGGGATCAGCCTTGGAGTAGGCAATGATGGCCTCGTTATCGGTGTTGTGGAAGCGCAGCGTGCGCAGTTGCTGGAGGGCCGGGTTCTCGCGGCGGATGAGGTTGAGCAGGCGGATATAGGATTCCAGGGAGTCACCAGACTTGACTGCGGCCTGGAAGTCACGCGGGCGCAGCTCGTACTTCTCCGAATCGAGGTATTCCTCGCTGCCCGGCTTGACTGCTTGGTGCTCGTAGAGCTCGAAGCCGGAGTACACGCCCCACAGCGGGGACAGAGTAGCGGCCAAAGTAGCGCGGATGGCGAACATGGCGCGCCCGCCGGTCTGCAGGGATTCGTGGAGGATATCCGGGGTATTGACAAAGAGGTTGGGGCGGCAGATATCGGCCTGCTCCACGTGCATCTGTGCGAACTCGGTGAGCTCGTGCTTGGAGGTCTGCCACGTGAAGTAGGTATAAGACTGCGTAAATCCTGCCTTGGCCAGACCGAACAGACGCGGGGCGCGGGTGAAGGCCTCGGAGAGGAAGATGACCTCCGGGTGGGTGATGTGCACCTTGGAGATCAGCCAGTTCCAAAAGTTGGTCGGCTTGGTGTGCGGGTTATCCACGCGGAAGGTGGTGACACCAGCCTCCACCCAAATCATGACGATGCGGTAGATCTCCGCGTAAATGGCGTCTGGGTCGTTATCGAAATTGAGCGGATAGATGTCCTGGTACTTCTTCGGCGGGTTCTCCGCGTAGGCGATAGTGCCATCGGCCAACACCGTGAAAAATTCCGGGTTGGTCTTGGCCCACGGGTGGTCCGGGGAGGCCTGCAGCGCTAGGTCCAGTGCTACCTCCAGGCCCAAGTCGGCGGCCTTCTTGACCAGTTCCTTGAAGTCCTCCATGGTGCCCAGCTCCGGGTGCGTGGTGGAGTGGTCCTGAATGGCCCAGGGCGAGCCCACATCACCAGGCTCAGCCACCACCGAGTTGTTGCGGCCCTTGCGGTGCACCTTGCCGATGGGGTGGATGGGTGGGAAGTAGACGGTGTCGAACCCCATGGCAGCCACGCGCTCGAGGGCCTGCGCTGTGGTCTTAAACGTGCCGTGCACGGGGTTACCCTCGTCATCCCACCCGCCGGTCGAGCGCGGGAAGAGCTCGTACCAGGAGTTGTAGAGGGCATCGCGGCGCTCTACCAGGACCTCGTGGATGTCACCTTCGACCAGCAGGTGGCGCAGCGGGTGGTGGTGGAGGATCTCGGCGACCTCCTCGGAGAGCGCGGTGCGCACGCGCTTGTCGACGTCCACCGTGTCATCCTTGAGCTCCTTCGACGCCTTAAAGAGCAGCTCCGCCTTATCGCTCGGGCACTGGATGGCCGCCTCCTCGAAGAGCTCGGCGCCGTGCAACAGATCGTTGCTGAGTTCTCGCGCCGATTGCCCCGCCTCCATCTTCTTGACCACCGCGTTGCGCCACGTGGACATCGGATCCGACCAGGCATCGATGCGGAAGAACCAACGCCCGGGAGTCGCCGGAGTAAACACCCCGTGGACTCGGTCCTGGTCTTCCGGGTCCACCGTCATGGTCACGGCGGAGGTGGACGGAGATTCGGTGTTCCACACCGACAGCGTCGCGGCGACGGCATCGTGGCCCTCACGCCACACCAGCGCGGTGACAGGAACAACCTCTCCGACTACGGCCTTCGAGGCGGCATTACCGGAGAGGGAGGGGCGGACATCGTCGATACCAAGGCGTTGAGTCATGCCCATAGAATAATGCAGCTGTGTCAGTTTCACCGGGGAAGGAAGATATCGGCCACAATGGTGCCTGTGAACACTCCAGAGCAATTGAGCCAGCAAGACCCTGAACTGATGGAAACCGACGAGGATTGGTTGATTGACTTCCGCGGCGTCGAGCTACGACGCGGCGGGCGCACGCTGGTCGGGCCCGTCGACTGGCAGGTGGAGCTCGATGAGCGTTGGGTCATCATCGGCCCCAACGGCGCGGGCAAGACCTCCCTGGTGCGCATGGCCGCCGCCGAAGAATTCCCGTCCGCTGGCGTGGCTTTCCTCATGGGCGAGCGCCTGGGCAAAACGGATATGCGCGATCTGCGCGCCGCCATTGGCATCTCTTCCGCTGCCGTCCAGCACCGCATCCCGGACAACGAGCGCGTGGATGATCTCGTTGTGTCTGCTGGCTATGCGGTCCTCGGCCGCTGGCGTGAGGACTACCAAGACATGGACTTTTCCCGTGCCGACGAGATCTTGGAACAAGTCGGCGCCGCACACCTTGCAGAGCGGACCTGGGGCACCCTCTCCGAGGGAGAAAAGAAGCGCGTAATCCTCGCCCGCGCGCTCATGGCCAACCCGGAGCTGCTCATCCTGGATGAGCCCTCCGCGGGCATGGACTTGGGCGGCCGTGAGGACCTCGTGGGCTACCTCGGTGACTTGGCACTGGATGCGGATGCCCCGGCGATTGTCATGATTACCCACCACGTGGAGGAAATCCCTTACGGATTTACCCATGCGATGCTCCTGGATGAGGGTAAGGTCGTGGCCAAAGGACTCATTAACTCTGTCCTGACGTCGGAAAACCTTTCCAAGGCCTTCCACCAACCCATCCAGGTGGATCGCATCGGGGAGAGGTACTTCGCCCGACGAGTCCGCTAACCCCTAGTGCATAACTCTCAGTACAAAATCTCAGTACACACCCTCGACGTATACCTCTCGAATTCTGCCCCCAGCCTGCAGACACGGAAAGTTGCATGAGTCAGTCCATCCACGACAGCCTTGACGCCATCGACCCTGGCGAAACAACGGGCTTTAACGGGGCACGTCTGGCCGCTACTGTCCTCTTGTTGCGCGATACGGCCGAGGGGCTGCGCGTGTGGATCCAAGAACGCGTGCGCACCATGCGCAACTACCCCGGCCACGTCGTTTTTCCCGGCGGCGGGGTAGACCCGCGTGACTTCCCGCCCCGAACCTGGGACTCTGGCGAACTGTGGGCAGGCCGCTCAGTGGTGTCCATGGCACGCCGCATGGGCGTGACCAAGTACAAGGCACACGCCCTCGTCTTCGCCGCCGCCCGGGAGCTTTTCGAGGAGGCCGGCACGCTGTTAGCCATCCGCGAGGACGGCTTGGTCTCCGACGCCTCTCGCTATCACCGCGAGCGCGAGCTGCTAGAAACCCACGAGATTTCCTTCACCGAGTTCCTTGAGCACAACGGCATGCGTGTCGACGCCGACATGCTGCTGCCTTGGTCCCGCTGGGCCGGCGAAGATAACAACCACTGGTTCGATACCTTCTTCTTCATCGGTGTACTGCCCGAGGGCCAAGAACCCGATGGGGATACGGGCGAAGCCGATGACGCCGGCTGGTTCGACCCGCAACTGGTCTTGGATGGCTGGCGCGCCGGGCTGGTCCGCCTAGCCATCCCGACGTGGGCACAGCTTAAGCGTTTGACCTCTTATGCCACGGTCAAGGAGGTCTTAGATGATGCTTCCTTCTCCGACTTACGCCCAATTATCGGCGACCCGCGCGATGACGAGCGCTACCGCGAATACTTCACCACTTTCCCCGTCGACCGCATCTAGAAAAGCGCACCATGAGCTACACCCTGGACGAAGTTGCCTTCCTGCGTGAGAACGCTGCCGCGATCGACGCCGCCGCAACAGACCTGGAGGGCACCAAGAAGGCGCACCTGAGGGACGTCGCCAAGCTGCAGGCACAGTTCGGCGACTATGGCCGCGCCGTGGCCGAACTCATCCAAGCCCGCAGCTCCGGAAAGCTGCCACAGGACTGGCTCATGGACCACGACTCCGCCCAACAAGCCACTCCACCCGCAGTGGCGGCTTATCGCGCGCAGTTCCTTGAGGCATGCAACGTCGACATGGTCCACGACCTCACCTGCTCCATCGGTACCGAAGGGCAGGCCTATCGCCCCGGCGCTTACGTGGGCAGCGACCTGGACGCCTCGCGCGTAGCCATGGCGCAGCACAACATTGAGCACCCAGTCTTTCGCGCTGATGCTCTGACCACCACGACCACCGCCGAAGTCTGCATCGCCGACCCCGCCCGGCGCCGAGGCGGCAACCGCATTACCCGCCTGGACCAGCTCCTGCCCCCGCCAACAGATCTGCTGGCCACCCACGGCGAGATGGCCATCAAATGCGCACCCGGCATCGACCACTCCGAATGGGAAGGCCTAGCCTGCGTGGTCAGCCTCGACGGAGGGGTGAAGGAAGCCTGCCTGTACACCCCGGGCCTAGGAACAGGGAAGAGGGCAGTGGTCCTCAACACCACGCCAGATGGAATCCACACGGACGTCATCGACGACGACGTCCCAGAGCACGAGCTACCTGAGGCCGGCCCCATCGGCCGCTTCCTCATCGACCCCGACGGCGCCATCGTGCGCGCCGGGCTGGTGCGCCACTACGCCGCGCGGGAAGGCCTGCACCAACTGGACCCGCGCATTGCCTACCTCACCGGTGACCGCCTGCCTCACGGCACGTCCGGATTTGAATTCATCGAGATGGTCCCCATGAAGAAGATCAAGGAGGCCATGGCGGCCCACGACGTCGGCTCGCTGGAAATCCTGGTACGCGGGCAAGACGTGAACCCGGACCAGCTGCGCAAGAAGCTCAAACTGAAAGGCTCCACGGCCAAGACCCTCGTGGTCACGCGCATCGGTGCGAAGGGAGTCGCGGTGTTGTGCGGACCGCGAGTAGTATCGACCGAAGGTAATTACGCACCCTAATAGTTTCAAAATTTACGGAAGGGGAAGTGCCCACATGCCAGTCATTGTGGCTCTGGTCAAGCACGTACCGGATACGTGGTCAACCAAGACCCTCGAGGCGGACCACACACTGGACCGTACCTCGGTGGATAACGTCATCGATGAGGTCAACGAGTACTCCGTCGAGCAGGCACTGCGCTTGCGCGACGATAACGCCGACGCCGGCTATGAGGTCGTGGCGCTTACCATGGGCCCGGCCGCTGCCGATGAGGCTCTGCGCAAGGCCCTGGCCATGGGCGCGGACCACGCCGTGCACGTTGTCGACGACGCCCTCGCCGGCGCCGACGCCCTGGCTACCGCCTGGGTTCTCAACGCCGCCATCAACAAGGTGGCAGAAAAGTTCGGTGAGGTCCAGGTCATCACCCTGGGCAACAACTCCTCGGATGCCTCCACCGGGCTTGTTGCTGGCCTTCTGGCTGAGTACCGCCAGCTGCCCGCGCTCACGGAGCTCAAGGCCGCCTCCTTGGCCGGTGCCACCGCTACCGGTACCCGCGAGGATGTCCACGGCCACTGGGAGCTTAGCGCCAACCTTCCGGCCATCCTGTCCTTTACCGACAAGGCCGATAAGCCGCGTTTCCCCAACTTCAAGGGCCTGATGGCAGCCAAGAAGGCCGAGGTCACCACCCTCGCCGTGGCGGACCTCGGCATCGACGGTGTGCCGTCCACCACCACGGTGACTGCCTCCGCGCAGCGCCCGGCCCGTACTGCCGGTGAGGTCATCACCGACCCAGATCCGGCCGTGGCTGCCGCCAAGGTCGTGGAGTTCCTGGCCGCCAAGAATCTCATCGAGGGTTAAAGGAGAAAAGATATGTCTCACGTTTATGTCCTAGTTGAGCACGAAGCAGAGCAGCTGAGCCCCGTTACCGGCGAGCTCATCACCGCCGCCCGCGCGCTCGGCACCGTCTCCGCCGTCGTCGTGGCCAAGGATGCCGCTACTGCCGCTTCTTTCGACACCGAATTGGGCAACTTGGGCGCCGCCCAGGTAGTTCAGGCCACCGCCGCTGACTACGAGCAGCGCATCGTCACCCCGGAGGTCGACGCCCTCCACGCCCTGGCCGCCAATAACCCGGCGCCCATCGTGCTGGCTGCGACTCCGACTAACAACGAGATCGCCGGCCGCCTCGCCGCCCGCCTGGGCTCGGGCGCCCTGGTCAACGTCGACGGCATCAATGCTGATGGCTCCGCGCACCACACCATCTTCGGCGGCTCCTACGAGACCTCCTCCACGGCCACTGGTTCCGTGGTTTACACTCTGCGCCCTGGCTCCGTGGCTGCCGAACCCCAGCCGGTCACCGCGGCACCCGCTCCCTTCGAGCTGCCCGCCGCCACCGTGAAGGACGTCACCGTCACCTCCTTCACTCCGGCAGAGAAGACCGCCCGTCCGGAGCTGACCTCCGCGAAGGTCGTCGTCGCCGGTGGCCGCGGCGTGGGCGATAAGTTCGCCGACGTGGTGGAGCCGCTTGCCGACGTCCTCGGTGGCGCCGTCGGCGCCACCCGCGACGCCGTGGACGAAGGTTTCTACGACCCCGCCCACCAGATTGGTCAGACCGGCGCGACCGTGTCCCCGAAGCTCTACATCGGCCTGGGTATTTCCGGTGCTATTCAGCACACCTCCGGCATGCAGACCTCGGAGACCATCGTCGTGGTCAATCAGGACCAGGACGAGCCCTTCTTCCAGATCGCCGATCTCGGCGTGGTGGGTGACCTCCACGAGATCGCCCCGGCACTTGCCGCGGAGCTGACCAAGCGCAAGGAGGCAGGCAACTAATGCCGCTTTACCTCGATTACGCAGCCACCCAGCCCATGCGCCAGTGCGCCATCGACGCGTGGACGAAGGCAGCCAGCTCCCTCAACCCGGGCGCGTCCTATGCCTCCGGGCGCAAGGCACGCTCCGTGCTGGACGACGCCCGCGAGACCGTCGCCGAGCTGCTCGGCTGCGAACCCATCGAGGTCATCTTCACCTCCTCCGGCACGGAGGCGGACAACATCGCCCTCCAGGGCCTTTTCCGTGCTGCGCAAAGCGCAGAACCGGAGGCGGAGAAGCGAATCATCTCGACCCCCATCGAGCACCCTGCCGTACTCGAAACCGTGGAGAAGCTCCACGCTGAGCACGGCGCGACCGTTGACCTGCTTCCGGTTGATTCCACCGGCCACGTCAGCGACTTAAGCGCCTTGGATACACCGGCCGCGGTGGCCACCTGCATGTGGGCCAACAACGAGACCGGCGCCATCCAGCCGGTCGCGGACATTACCCAGCGCGCCGCCGCGCAGAACACCCCTGTGCATATCGACGCCGTGCAGGTTGCCGGCAAGCTACCCATCAACTTCCACGAGCTGGGTGCCACCACATTGGCGGCCAGCGCCCACAAGTTCGGCGGCCCGCGCGGCATCGGCCTGCTGCTTGCACGCCGTACCCCCGCCCCTCAACCCATCGCCTTCGGCGGCGGTCAAGAGCGCGGCATCCGGCCCGGCACCGTCGACGTCGCTAGCGCGAGCGCCCTCGCTGCGGCCCTGCGCGAGTCTGTCGCGGAAATGGAGCAGGAGGAAATCCGCCTGACTGCACTTCGCGACAAGCTCAAGGCCGGCATCGAATCCAGCATCGACAACGTCATCATCAACTCTGCCGAGCCCACCTTGGCTTCCCACCTGCACGTGTCCTTCCCGGGTACGGATGGCGACAGCCTCATCATGCTTCTCGACGCCGCCGGCATCGAAGCCTCCGCCGGCTCTGCCTGCCACGCGGGCGTTAACCGCATGTCCCACGTGCTCGAAGCCATGGGCGTTGACGAAGAACACGGCCGCGGCAGCCTGCGCTTCAGTCTGGGACGAATGACCACTGAAGACGACATCGACGTCGTTATCAACGAATTACCGGAAATTATCCGCCGCGCGCGGTCGGTGTAAACACAACAGCTCCCGGCCAGTACCGACGCCCAAAGACAAAGGCGAGCAAACGCGTTTCGCAATCTTCGGTGTTGTGCCACGGAGCCGATAGCCCATCAGGCACAATGTTGTCATGTCGAAGTTCTCTGAGGTCCTAGAACAGCTGCGTGAAAACCAACCAAAGGCTAAATATGGAATTGCCTTTGAGAAGCTGATGGTCAACTATTTCAAGACCGACCCGACCTTGAAGAACCAATTCGATGAGGTCTGCCGCTGGACGGATTGGCGCTACAACGGTGGTAAGGCGGATACCGGCATTGACCTGGTAGCCCGCCGCGTGGATGACGGCACGTGGACCGCCATTCAGTGCAAGTTTTATGACTCCAAGGCGCGCATCCAGAAGTCCCACCTGGATTCCTTCTTCGAGGCTTCTGGGCATTCCTTCGAAACGGAAGAAGGCCGCCAGCACTTTGGCAGCCGCCTGATTATCTCCACCACGGATCACTGGTCCTCGCACGCGGAGGACGCCCTGGCCAACCAGATCATTCCAACCAGCCGCATTGGCATCTCCGCGATTGCGGAGTCACCCATCAACTGGGACGTGGCCTTCCCCGGCTCGGAGGTGCGCGATAAGACCATCCAGATCAATCTCTCCCAACGTGAAACTTTTGAGCCCCGCCCGCACCAGCAGGCGGCGATCGACAAAGCCATTGAAGGCTTCAAGACCCATGACCGCGGCAAGCTCATCATGGCGTGCGGTACCGGCAAAACTTTTACCGCCCTGCGCCTCGCGGAGCGCGTCGCTGAGGACAACGGCGGCAAGGCCCGCATCCTCTTCCTCGTGCCGTCCATCTCCTTGCTCTCCCAAACTCTGAAGGAGTGGACCGCCCAGGGCCGCCTCGACATGCGCGCCTTCGCGGTGTGCTCCGATAGCAAGGTTTCCAAGAAGGCCGAAGACATCGCCGTCTACGACCTTGAAGTCCCAGTTTCTACCGAAGGCAAGGACATCACCACGCGCTTTGAATCCGGCAAGCGCGCCAAGGGCCTCAACATCGTCTTCTCCACTTACCAGTCCATCCAGGCGGTGCACGATGCCCAGCAGGTAGGCCTCGATGATTTCGACCTCGTCATCTGCGATGAAGCCCACCGCACCACCGGCATCACCTTGGCCGGGGAGGATGCCAGCAACTTCGTCCGCGTCCACGATGCCGACTACATCAAGGCAGCCAAGCGCCTCTACATGACAGCCACCCCACGCCTTTATGACGAAGCCGTCAAGGG
Source organism: Corynebacterium sp. HMSC070E08 (assembly GCF_001808895.1). Classification (NCBI taxonomy): domain Bacteria; kingdom Bacillati; phylum Actinomycetota; class Actinomycetes; order Mycobacteriales; family Corynebacteriaceae; genus Corynebacterium; species Corynebacterium sp. HMSC070E08. Next base: position 150,108 of record NZ_KV794798.1, on the reverse strand, counting down.
CAAGGCCGAAGAGCACTCCGCGGAGCTGGCCTCCATGGATGATGAAGCCATCTACGGCCCGGAGTTCTACCGCCTCGGCTTCGGTGAAGCCGTGGACAAGGGCCTACTCACGGACTACAAGGTGCTTGTCATGACCGTGGATGAATCCGTGGCTGCCCAAGCTATGGCCCACAGTGAGAACAACCAGGTCAACCTTTCTCTAGCGTCTGCCATGATTGGCGCCTGGAACGGCCTGGCCAAGCGCTCCGGCGATTTGCAGGGCAAGAAGGGCGGCTTTGAGGAAGACGCCCAGCCCATGCAGCGCGCCGTGGCTTTTGCCAAGGACATCAAGACCTCCCAACTCATTGCGGAGACCTACCCCTCACTCATTGGCACCCACCAGGAACTGCTCAAAGAAAAAGCAGTGCTTAACGACGTCTCCCTCACCAACGTCGACCTAAACGTCGCCGCCCAGCACGTTGATGGCAGCATGAACGCCATGGAGCGCGGCACCAAGCTTTCCTGGCTGGAGGCTCCTTCAGGGGGGGCAACAGTCGCGCATGCTCACCAATGCGCGCTGTCTTTCTGAGGGCGTAGACGTTCCGGCGCTGGACGCCGTCATCTTCTTCAACCCCCGCAACTCCATGGTGGACGTGGTCCAGTCCGTCGGCCGTGTCATGCGCAAGTCCGAAGGCAAGGATTACGGCTACATCATCCTGCCCGTGGCCGTTGCCAGCAACGTCTCCCCAGCAGAAGCACTCAACGACAATCAGCGCTTCAAGGTGGTCTGGCAGGTCCTCAACGCGCTGCGCGCCCACGATGATCGCTTCAACGCGAAGATTAACTCGATTGCGCTTAACGGTAAACCCGATGATCTTCCGATCATCCCAATCCCTGTCAATCCGATTCCTGACGATCCAAACGATGCCAAGAAGGAAGAAGACCCTCGGGAGAAGCTCAATAGCAGCGACGCGAATATCGGTGGCGGCGATATTGACGAAGCAGAGCGACGCGGGGATCTCGCTAAACAGATGGCACTGTTTCCGCTGGAACAGTGGCAAGAAGCCATCTACACCAAGCTGGTGGACAAAGTCGGCACCCGCACCTATTGGGAAGACTGGGCTGACGACGTCGCTACCATCGCGGAGAACCAAATCACCCGTATTAAAGCGCTTCTCGACGGCGCCGATGGCTCCCTCCGCACCGAGTTCGACAGCTTCGTTGAGGGCCTGCGCAATAACCTCAATGATGGCATCAGCGAAGAAGATGCCATCTCGATGCTCTCGCAGCATCTGATTACGGCACCGGTCTTCAATGCACTCTTTGAGAACCATGACTTCATCACCCACAACCCCGTGGCCCAAGTCATGGAGAAGATGGTCAAGGCCCTCTCTAAAGCGAACCTCGATACCGAAACCGAGTCCCTGGAAAAGTTCTACGAGTCCGTCCGCGTCCGTGCTTCTGAGGTGAATTCCGCTTCAGGCAAGCAGCAGGTCATCAAGGAGCTTTACGAGCGTTTCTTCCGCAAGGCCTTCAAGAAGCAATCCGAGGCTCTCGGCATCGTTTACACCCCAGTCGAGATTGTCGATTTCATCCTGCGTGCTGCCGACGATGTATCCAAGAAGCACTTTGGCAAGGGATTGACCGATGAGGGAGTGTGCATCCTCGACCCCTTCGCGGGAACCTCTACTTTCACTGTTCGCCTCCTGCAATCCGGTCTTATCAAACCGGAAGACCTCGCCCGCAAGTACGCCAACGAGCTCTTCGCCACGGAAATCATGCTGCTGGCCTACTACGTCTCCGCGGTGAACATTGAGACCACCTACAACGCTCTGCGCGAAGAGGCAGCCCTGCGCAACGGCGAACCTGCACCCGAGTACGTGCCTTTCACCAACATCGCGCTGGCCGATACCTTCCAAATCCACGAAGAAGGTGACATCCCAGACCTCAACATCTTCCGCGAGAACAATGAGACCATCGAGCGTCAGAAGAAAGCACCCATCAACGTGGTGATTGGTAATCCGCCGTACTCAGTTGGTCAAAAATCCGCCAATGACCTCAACGCGAATCAGAAGTATCCAAGTCTAGATGAGCGGATCTCGGAAACTTATGCTGCTAGGTCCACCGCAACAAATAAGAACTCACTTTATGATTCCTACCTTCGTGCCTTCCGTTGGGCAACTGACAGGATTGGAGATCAGGGTGTAGTTATTTTTGTCACGAATAATGGTTGGATTGATGGAAATACCGGTGGCGGTATTCGTTTGTCCATGGCAGAGGATTTCACTGACCTCTACATATTCAACCTGAGGGGTAATTCTCGCACTGCTGGAGATGTCGCGAAGCGGGAAGGGGGAAATGTATTTGATATTCGTGTAGGTATTTCTATTGCTATCGGCGTGAAGAGCGCAAACAAGAAGTCTTTTGAATTGCATTATGCAGCTTCGCCTGACTATGCCTCCAAGGCGCAGAAGATTGAAGATGTGGTTAATGCAACTATCAATAATTTGGGTTGGCAGTCAATTGTTCCTAACAAGGAGGGGGACTGGCTGAATCAGCGGTCGGAGGAGTTTGAGGCATGGCCAGTTATAGGCGAAAAAAAGGGCGGTTCACTGAAGGTTTCGACGTGTTTTCTGCGGGTTTGAAAACTGGTCGAGATGCGTGGGCCTATGCGCAAGCTGACGGCCAGCTGCTCTCACAGTTAACTCAACTGACCGATTCCTACTCCAAAGCCCTCCCTGCTCTGCAGACATGGTTTGGAGAGAACACCGTCACTAATCCGAATGCTTCAGATACCACTAGATTCTTGACAATTTATCCTCAGTATGCGGATTCTAAACAGATTTCATGGACCGAAATTCTCAAGCGATTGGCGGCAAATAACGAGCCGGTTCCAGTGAGGAGCGAAAGGATTTATACATCCCTTTATCGTCCATTCACTAGGATGAAATCTTATTTCGAGCCAGCTCTAAATGATAGGCAGTATCAGCTCCCTTCGATGTTCCCAACCCCGGAGCACCGGAATATTGGCTTCGTTGTTATGGCTCCGCGTGATGCAGCAATTTTCGCAGTGCTTGCGACGGACCTTATGCCGGATTTGTCTTTCTTTACCTACACCGGCCAATACTTCTCCCGCTTCACCTGGGCCGCCGTCGAAGCCGACGACGGTGGGCTGTTCGGTGAGGGGACCGCGGTAAAGCAAGGCGAAGCCAGCGTCTACGGTTCGATTGGCGAGGTCGTCGACGGCTACGTGCGCGTGGACAACATCACTGATGAGATTAAGGCTCTCTACCGCGATGCGCTGGGTTCAGACATCACGGGTGATGACATCTTCCACTTTGTTTACGGCAAGCTGCATGACCCCGTCTACCGCACGAAGTACGCGGCGGATTTGAAGAAGATGCTGCCGCATATTGAGACGCCGAGTTCACGTGCGGAGTTTGATAAATTCGCTGCTGCTGGCCAAAAGCTGATGGACCTTCACGTCAACTACGAGACCGTGGAGCCGTGGCCGTTAGACATTCAGGTCAAGGGCGATGAAGCAGACCGTGAGACGTGGCGCGTGCTCAAGATGAAGTGGGCCAAGCGCAAGGATCCGGAGACGGGAAAGAACGTCAATGACGTGACGAAGTTGATCTACAACAAGCGCGTGACCATTGCTGGCATTCCGGAAGAAGCTGACGAGTACATGCTGGGCTCGCGCTCGGCAGTCGCGTGGCTGATTGACCGCTACCAGGTCAAGAAGGATAAGGCTTCTGGCATCGTCAACGACCCTAACGATTGGGCCGATGAGGTTGGAAACCCGCGCTACATCGTGGACCTGATTGGGAAAGTCGTGCGCGTGGCGATGGAGACAGTGCGAATCGTGGATGGGCTGGGTTCCGAATAGCGATGCAATAAGCTGCGCCCGGTTACTCGTGGCTGCGGCTCATCCCGCTCAGGACTCCTGGATGATCAGGGTCCGCAAGCTTGGGTGGGGGGCGTCGCCAAGCACTGCATAAGTATCAAGGTTTTGGACTTGGCACCTGGAGCCCAGCACCTAGGGTCGAGACCTAGAACAAATAGTTCGGCGCGAAGTGCGCGACGATGGGAATCACCGACGCGATCGAAAGCACGAGTGCGATGATGGCGTTGCGCTTGCGTTCGGGAACGTCAGAGTCAAGCGATGCGATGGCGATGAAGGCAAAGAGGGGCGCGAGAAAAGGCGTTGCAAACCACAGCCCGATGAACGCGAAAAGGCCGAAGAATCCGAACATGTAGGACGCGGCCCCATCAGGGCCTGATGCAGCGCTGTCTGCTAAGAGCAAGGAAAGGAATCCCAGCGCCCAGCTCCCCAGAAGGATAGCGGAGCCCCATAGGGCGAGTTTCTCGTTGAAGATTCCTGCTAAGCCGCGGCGTGGAGGAAGCTCAGATTCCTTGGGCTCTGCGGGCCGCTGTGGCTCATTGGGGAAGTGAGGATCGATGGAGGGCTGGTCCATGGGGCTATCCTTCGTCGGCATTAGTCTTTGGCGCTGTCATTGGCTGAGGTTGTCAAGGCCTAGACATCACAGAGACGGCACCTAAAACATGTATTTTGGCCCGAAGTAGACAACGATGGGCACTATGCTCAGTATCGCCAGCACGAGTGCGATTCTGGCGTTGCGTTTGCGTTCTGGCACGTCAGAGTCGAGTGATGCGAGGGCGAGGAAGGCAAAAAGCGTCGCGAGAAAAGGCGTTGCGATACACAGCCCGATGAACGCGAAAATGCCGAAGAATCCGAAGAAGAAGGACACGGCATCATCAGTGCCCGAAGTAGAGCTGTCAGCGATGAGCAAGGAAAGGAATCCCAGCGCCCAGCCGGACAGAAGGATTGCGGAGCCCCACAGTGCGAGTTTCTCGTTGAAGACTCCTTCCCAGCCGCGGCGTGGTGGTAGCTCCGATGCTTTGGACTCCTGGGGCGCGTTGAGCGCTTGGGGTGCGTTGGGCGTCTGTGGTTGTTGTGGCTCGTTGGGAAGGTGTGGGTCGATGGTGGGCTGGTCCATGGCGCTGTCCTTCGTCGGTGTCGTGATCACCTGATGGGGTGGTGGCGATGTGAAGCGCAGTTTAGCAGCGGTTGCTGCTGTTGGGAGCGGTTGTTGGGGAGTTGCGTCAGTGGTGTGGCAAAAGAGTTCAATGTTTCGTGTGTTGCTTCAGTGATTAGTGTTAAAGCGGAGGTAGTGTGGCGCGCATGAGCCATGCACGTCGCCTTGTTACCGCCGCCGTTACCGCAGTAGCGGCCGTGGCACTGTCCGTATCCACCGCCGTTGCCATCCCGTCCTACGCACCTTCCGGTGTGGATGTCTCCGGAAATAACCACGCGTCCCTTCGCGGAATCGATTGGGATGCCGTGAAGTCCGATGGCCAGTCCTATGCCTTCGTGAAGGCCACCGAGGGCGTCGGCTTTGTCAACAACCACTTCGTGCGCGATGCCAATGCCGCAGCAGCCGCTGGACTGAAGGTCGGCGCCTACCACTACGCGCGCCCGGCACGTGATGCCAAGCAGCAGGCGGCCAGCTTCGCCTCTCAGATCGCGCTGGTGCCGACGCAGACCCTGCCACCGGTGCTCGACATCGAGGTTGATGAGGGGCTGAGTGCCGACCAGCTTGCTGACTGGATTGATACCTTCATGACGGAGGTCAAGTCCCTGACCGGCCGCACGCCGATGCTGTACACCTACAAGTACTTCTGGATGGGCCAGATGGGGAACACCACGCGCTTCTCCGAGTACCCGCTGTGGTTGGCGGCTTACCAGGACACCGCACCGGACCCGGTCGGTGGCTGGGACAAGCTTGCCTTCTGGCAGCGCTCCGGCAGCGGCCGCGTAGCCGGCATTGAGACAGACGTTGACCTGAACCTCTTCAACGGCACTGAGGCGCAGCTGCACTCCTTCTCTGCTGGCAATTACATCGACTTCGGTGGCATCTTGGATGACCTGGTCATTCCGGGCGTTGACTTGGGTGATGACGCCGGCGTGCTGATTGCTGGAATCCTGGCACTGGCAGCAGGTGCGGCGGCCGTTCCCGCCGTGGCCGATGCCGCGAAGGATGCGGGTCTGGACGTGGATCCGACCGGGCTTGTGACGCAGGCAGAGAAGCTGCTCAATACCGGCGCCATTAGCGTTGATGACCTCAAGAGCCTGGCAAATAACGACGCCACCGTCGGCGACCTAGCCATCTTCCTGGATAACGCGCAGCACCTGCAGGACTTTGATGCCAACAACGTCAGCGAGCAGGACGTGGAGAATGCCAGCCGTGCCGCACGCAGTGCTGGTCACGCCGCGGGTGTGGAGATCCCGGCATTTGATTCCAAGCAGGTGGCGGACCTGCTTAAGAGCCTGCGCTAATCGTCGGCGGTTGCCGGGGCGTCGTGGCGGGGGCTCGTGCCGGTAAAGAAGCGGCGGGTCCAGGACTCGTCGCGGAAGTGCGCGGGCACCGCACCAGAGAGAAGCGGCTTGGCTAGGGCGGCGGCTTCGGGGGAGCCGTCGACAGGCAACTCGGTATCTGAGCCGATGAGGATGATGTTGCCGTAGCGCCGGCCTTTAAGCATGGGAGGGTCGGCGATAACGGCGACGTGTGCGAAGACTTCTGCCATTCCGGCTAGCTCCGCCTTTGCGCCTTGGAGATCGGAGTGGTCGCCGCAGTTGGCCACGTAGAGGCCACCAGGGGACAAGGTGGCGTGGGCGTGCAGGAAGAATTCTTGGGTGGTGAGGGGCTTCGGGGTTGTATCACCGGCGAAGACGTCTCGGATGATGACATCGAAGCGGTTCGGCGGGAACCCTTCTGTGACCTCCCGCGCCTCGCCGGTGCGGATTTTGACGCGGGGCGCGGAAGGAATATCGGCCAGTTCCCGGATGAGCTCGGCCAATTTGGCGTCGAGCTCGACGACGGTGTTGTGGGAATCCGGCCAGAGGTCAGCGAAGTAGCGGGGAAGAGAACAGCCACCGCCGCCCAGGTGGAGCAGACGTTTGCCAGGGGCGAGGTTCTCTACCGCAGCGGCAATCCAGCGCATGTACTCAAACTCGAGGGTGCGAGGTTCCTCAGGGATGAGGTGTGAGGATGGCACACCATTGACGTTGAGGATGAATGCACCGTCGCGGAAAGGATCCGGCTCGACGACGAGTTCGCCGGTGGAAATCTCGTAGGTGCCCGCGATGGAGTTGGTGGTGTTGCGCTTTCTGCCCATAGTGCCTCTTAGCTTAGGGAATAGGCTGCGTGGTTCGCGTGTTGGGGTATGGGGTAGACCGCGACTAGCCTAGGTGGGCGATAAAGAAACCAGAAGGGGAGAGCATGCGAGTATTGGTAGCCATGTCCGGCGGCGTCGATTCCTCGGTGGCTGCAGCACGCGCAGTGGAGGCGGGCCATGACGTCATTGGCGTGCACTTGGCCCTGCACAAGGATGCACAGCAGACCCGTGAGAAGGCACGCGGCTGTTGCTCCCTGGAGGATTCCGCCGATGCCCGCCGTATATGCGACAAACTCGGCATTCCCTTCTATGTATGGGACTTCTCCGAGGAGTTCAAGGAAGCCGTCATCGGGGATTTCGTGGACTCCTACGCCCGCGGTGAGACCCCGAATCCGTGCTTGCGTTGTAATGAGAAGATTAAGTTTGCTGCCCTTCTGCGCAAGGGCATGGCGCTGGGCTTTGATGCGGTGGCCACGGGCCACTACGCCACTATCGACGCGGACGGCTACATGCGCCGCTCTTTGGATGAGAACAAGGACCAGTCTTATGTGCTGGGCGTTATCACCAAGGAAGAGCTGGACCACTGCTTTTTCCCGATTGGCGATACCCCGAAGCCGCAGATCCGCGAGGAAGCCAAGCGCCATGGCTTCTCCACGGCGGCCAAGCCGGATTCCTATGACATCTGTTTCATTCCGGATGGCAATACTCAGGCCTTCCTGGGCCGTTCTATCGGCCTGCGCCCTGGCATGATCGTGGACACTGAGGGCAATGAGCTCAAGGAACACGATGGCGCGTGGAACTACACCATCGGCCAGCGCAAGGGCCTCGACATCAAGACGCCGACTGCCGACGGCTCCCCGCGCTACGTCACCGACATCGACGCGGCCACCGGTACCGTCACCGTGGGATCGCGTGCCGACTTGGCCGTGACCCGCATTGAGGCCGATCGCCTGAAGTACCTGCACCCGGTTATGGAAGGTGACTTCGACTGCGAGGTGCAGGTGCGCGCCCACGGCTCTGTCGTTCCCTGCCGCGCTCACGTGGACCGCGAGGCCGACCGCATGACGCTGGAACTGAAGGAGCCTCTTTCCGGTGTGGCTCGTGGCCAGGCGGCTGTGCTCTATCTGCCGAGCCCGGACGAGCTGGGCGATATCGTGCTGGGCTCCGGCACCATCTGCGGGACCGAGTAGTTTTAGCGAAGCACGCAGTCAGCGATGAGTCGGTCGAGTGCCCGAATATCGACTTTGGGCCCGATGTTGATTTTGAAATGGCCAGCCCGTGTCCAGAGCTCCAGTTCAGCATTCACGTCTAGGAGCTTCCCTGCATTCTCCGTCGACCACATATTAATGGAGGAGTAAGGGAGAGAATAGATTTCGACTTTCTTTCCAGTGAGACCTTGAGAATCTCGGATAATCAATCGGTGGCTAGTGAAGACGGCTGCGTCTCGGACAGTTTTAAATGCGCAAATGGGTTTTTCGTTGGCTGCGAGAATTGACGGAATGTCGCTCGGAATCTCGCAAGGAGAATAGAAGGTCCAGCCAGAAAACTGTTCAAGTGCCACAGGAGTATCCTTTGCCTCTTCGACTTAGTGGTTTGTGAATTGCATTATAGATGTCGCAGTAGTCTTTGATTCGGTATTAAAAGAAAAACATTCGGGAAGGAGAACAGATGACGGGATTCGCCCTTGGCCCCATGCCGGGTACCTCCATGACGGAGGCAGCGGACATCATCATGGGGGAGACCGAGCTTCCCGCCATCCCGCAGCTGCCCGAGCGTGGACTGGGTTCCGATGCGGTGGGCCGCACGGCCAGCATGCTGGAGGCTATCTCCATCGACCGCGGCCCGCGCTCGTGGCGCATGACGGCGCGCCCGCAGCTTCTCACCCGCCGCGCGTGGGACCGCTTGGAGCGCGATATCGACGAGGTCCAGGAAGTCTGGGGCGAAACCGTGCCCCGCGTCAAGGTGCAAGCACTCGGCCCGTGGTCGCTCGCGGCGAGCATTGAGCTTTCCGACGGCCACCGCGTCCTCACCGACCGCGGCGCCTTCAACGAACTTGCGGAGTCACTTCTCTATGGCCTCCGTGCTCACGCCGCGGATGTCGCGCGCCGCTTCCACGGGGAGGTCGTCGTCCAACTCGACGAACCACTCCTCGCAGACGTTATCGCCGGCCGAATCCCCGGCACCACCGACTTCGATACCATTCCGGCGGTCCCAGATGAGGTAGCTCTTGAGCAGCTCCTTGTCTTCGAGGCCGACTACCTGCACGCCCCGCCGCTGTGGTCAGTCGCGCCCGCAGCCACGACCTTCCTCACGGATTTCCGTGGTCTGGAGACCCCGCGCCACCTGGACGGCTTGGGCGAGCACCTCAACGCGGGCCACCGCATTGGTCTGGGCCTTGAAGGTTTCGATGCCCGCGCGGAGGCCATTGCGCTGGCCCGGCATCTCGACCGCATCGGCATGCCGCGCGAGCTCCTCGTCGACCGTTTCGACGTCTATCCCGTCAAGGCTTCCGCTCGTTCTCTGCGCTCGGTTAACGAGACCGCCGGCATTCTCATCCGCGATGCTGGGGATCTCTAATTGAGCTTTCACCTGACCTAGGCCTCGAATATGAACCAGAACAGGCTAGATATCTATTGCAGCATGCTTTCTTTTGAAGGATAATCCCTGATTAAATCCCTCGTTGTCCTAGAGAAAGAACCACCTGCCATGCCAGAGTTCACAGCACAGGTTAAAGCGTTACGTTCGATGATCGAGTCCGGAGAGCTCGTCTCCGAAGATGCCGATGACCTAATCCAACTTGCCAAGCCAGGCGTCGTCCTTCCCTACTCCAACGGCACTCCCACCGAACATGGCTCGTACTTCGGAGGTAGACCGTATCTTCCGGAAGGTTCGACATGGCCCATTTCAAAGAACGGTCAGCCATTACTCCATATCATTCAGCTAAATTTTGCCGATATTGTCTGTCATGTGCGTGCGGAGGGGGCGTCGGAAAGCGAAGCAACTCTCGACGGATTGATTCCGGAGTCAGGAATTTTTCAACTCTTCGTCGGTGCTGATCCGTTCTTCGGCGGTTTCGATTCGGATTCGCCTGGCGATGGCATGGAAATTCGCTATATCCCTGAGCCTGCGGAAGGCTTTGGCAACCACAGCTTTCCTGGACCTCATACCGCGGAGCCTGCTGCCTTCGATGAAAAGCACGAGGATTTTTGTTCCCCGTTTAGCAAGGATCTTGGGGAGGTTATGAACTCTCCGATCTCCTTGTCTAGTGCAGTGGCAATGGTCCCTCCCACCGACTATGCAGTGTACGAGGCTTTGAAGTCTAGAAAAGGCGATGACTTTCTTGAAGAGTTTGATTACTTTGACGAGCTGGTTGAGTTGCGAGCCGCAGCCAGAAACCAAAGCGACATTATGCTTGGCGGTTTCCCAGCCTTCGCACAAGACCCTACGCAGCCTGAAGGGTACGTTCACTTCCTAGAAATCGATTCCACATATCTGGAAGAAGAAGAGCTTCCTTTCGAGGCCATGTGGGGTGACCTCGGTGTGGCCCACGTATTTCTGCACCCGGACGCATTGAAGAAAATGCAGGCTGGCGAGGCTGTCGTGTACCGCTCCGAAAACACTGGCAGGGCCGATGGTGCTGTCTTTTACTGGGATTGCGGCTAGTTTTGCTTCCCCAATTTCCCTTTTAATCAATCCTCCCCAGGCTGTCCGTCGCGGTGAAGTAGGCCTCCATATAAGGGATGACGAACTGGAGTTGGCCGTGTGCGGTGGGCTCGATCAGGTCGGCGTCGATAAGCCTTTGGCGCGTGGCCGACAGTGAGCGCACCGTCCGGTCCTGGTGAGCGGCGATGTTCTTGATTTCCGCCGTGCCGTTCTCCATAACCGCGCTCATCGCTTCGAGGAAGAGGCGCTGCGCTGGCGGAAGCGCCAGGGTAGCGGGCTGGTGGACCTGGGCGCCGAGAACCGAGATCGCCTCGGCTGACACTGCCGCGACGTCACCCTCCTCGATGCGGCTTCCACCCTCGCGCTGCGCCTTTCCCCAGGCCAATGAGCCCACCAGCTGCACCATGTAGGGGTAGCCTCGGGACAGCCGCACCGCAGCCGCAACCGCATCCTCGGTGAATTCGAGTCCGGACTGCGCCGCGGTTTCTGTGAAGGCCACCTTGGCGTTCGCGGGGGAGAGCGGCCCCAGAACGAACTTCTGCGCGCGGCGCAGGAAGGTCACACCCGGCAGGTCCAGCAGGCGGTTGACTCCCTGCGGAAGGCCCGCGGCGACAATAGCGACATCGAGCTCATCGCGCACCAAGTCTTGGTAGGTCACGGCCAGGGAGGTGAGGTCCTCGGCGTCTGCGTCCTGCACTTCATCGATGGTGAGCAGTACGCCAGTGCCTTTGAGCAGGCCTAAAAGCTCGCGCAGGCGGGTGTTCAACGTCGGTTTATAGGCTTCCTCGGTGTTGTGCTGGATGCCGATGGTTGCCAGGCCGCCAATACCGACGCGGTTGACCTTGCTCTTATCCGCCGGGGCAAGCTTGTCTATGATGCGCGGGATGGTGGTGTCCACGAGTTCCTCCACCAAGGAGCTGCGTCCCGAGGCCCGCAGGGTAATCCACCCGCGGCTAGAAGCGATATCTTCGAGCTCATTGAGCAAAACCGTCTTACCGATACCGCGGGCACCGCTGATGATGAGCGAGCGGCCCGGGCTGCCCGGCTGGGAGTCGAGTGCAGCCCGGAAGGTGTCGAGCACTGCCGTGCGCCCAACCCAAAAGAGTGGTGGAACGCCGAAGGTGGGGCGGAATGGGTTCTCATGTGGGGACATAGTCTCAATCCTAGGGCATTGGGAGATTTGGGAGACTTTTCTAAAAGCGGAGATTTGGGAGACTTTCGTCCCCCAGGTGGAATTAGGCGTCCCGCCCCGCCCGAATGGCGCCGACGATGTCAAAATCGCCGTTTATAGCTATAGGGTCACGCTGGGTGAGCTCCGCGAGCTTTTCCTGGACGCTGGGACGCGGCGAAAATTCAGGGCGTGAAGCTGTGGTTGTCAGGAGATCGCGCAGGTAGTTTTCCAAAGAAACCCCAGCGGCGTCAGCGCGCTTCTGAAGGGTGGCAATTACGGAGGGATTGACGTCGTGGATATGGACCGTGCGGTAAGCGGGAGCAGTCATAACGTCAGTGTACGGGAGGACTTAGATTGTGCTTGCGGGCTTCGAATCCATAGCCCGCCAGGCCACCGCACCGGCGTACACAGCACATGCGGCGACGAGGCCATACCACCAGAAGAAGTGGAGGTCCGCATTCCAGGGCAAGGTATATCCGATGAGCACGATGACGATGGCAGTGATTGCTACGGAAATAACGCGCGAGGCTGTCTTCCCTGGGGTGGTGAATGCCTTCCATGCGGACCATAGAAGGGAGGCGATGATAACGATCATGCTGATGGTGAGTAACACGGTGTCTCCTTAGGATCCGAGCTCGTCGAATAGAGCTTGGGCGAGGTCTTCGGTACCGGCGAGGGAATCGTTGTTGGCGAAGGCAGCGCGTTTGGTCTCTGGTTCGATGATGAGCATCGTCGAGTAACCGTATGTACCGCCGTTGTGCCAGTACCCAGCATTGTTTTCGCTGGGGGGCTGCCAGCCGAAGTCGGTATCGCCGTTGTCCATGAACCACTCGGCGAACTTGGCCATGTCACTTGCCGTGGAGCGGATGGCTCCCGCGGGTGCGGAGCCTTCCATCTCCCACGGCTCAGCGTGGCGGCCGGTGGGGGTTAGGCCGCGTGGAGCGTCGTCAGGCACAGAGCCCGGCGTCATGAGATAGGTTTCTGTCATGCCAGCTGGCTCGAAGATGCGTTCTTTGAGCATCTGTTCATAAGGTTGCCCGTCAACGGTCTCGAGCATGTGGCCCAGGAGCCCATAGCCAAGGTTTGAATAGGATTCTTTACCGCGGTCTTTTAGTTCGGCCTCCGTGGCGGCAGCCACGATGTCCTCAATGGTCTCACCTTCATAGGGGTTCGAGCCGGTGACACCCGAGGCGAGATTGCTGAGGAGGCTCGCGCTCGCCAGTCGCGGTAGGCCAGAGGTGTGGTCGAGCAATTCTTGGACGGTGACGTCAGCGACGGGCGCATCGCCAACATTGAGGACCTCGCCCACAGTGGTGTCAGTTCTCAGTTTTTCCTCTTCGACGAGCTGGTGGGCCAGTTCGCCAGTGAACATCTTGGTCACGGAGCCGATTTCGACCTCCGTGTGCTCGTCGCTGCCCAGTCCCGCAAAGGTGACCTTGCCGTCCTGGAGGGTAAAGGCAGTGAGGTTGTGGAAGCCGGACTCTGAGTGCTCTTTCAACTGGGCAGCTAAGGCTTCGTCACCAGTTTTGTCTTTTGCCAGGGTAATCCTTTGCGGCCCTGTGATGAGCAGGATGGCTGCAACGGCAATGGCAGCGATGACGGCTAGGGACATTCTACGCATTAGTGGTCCTCGCTCGCGGTGATGATGGTGAGAAGGGGGATAACTCGGGCGGGGCGGATGGAATACTCGCCGCCAGACTTCGTGGTCCAGCCGGCATGGGTCAGCGCGCTCAAGTGGTGGTAGGCGGTGCCGGTAGAGGAGACGATGTCTTCTTCGACAAGCTCTGCGGCTGTCGCGGGTGCGGCGAGCAGGCGGCGCAGGATTTCGCCGCGGACTGGATGGGCAAGAGCGGATAGGCGCTCGAGGTTTTCTGCCCAATCCTCGTCGGTGACGAAGTTCGTGGGGCGCTGCCATTGATAGGCATAAGTGCGCTTGCCGACGTTTATGTTGCCGCCAAAGATGATGGAGCCGTCGGGAAGCTGCTCGTTGGGTGCGAGGGCGTCGACCAGCCAGTAGGCCGAGCCTTCTTCCGCGGTGGATGCGGGGCCGGCGTCGGTGGGCGTGGTGCGCCCCTCAAGCGCGGCGACGCGCGCTTCGAGTTCGGCGAGGCGTGCTTCGACTGTCGTTTCCATGGTTTCTAGAATTCCAGAACTCTAGAAAACTGGCAAGTGCTATTTGGGTGAGGGGGTGGGAGTTAAGAAATCATCGGCCACGCGGTGGAGACATCCGAGGCGTCCCGCCCGCGGCCTTCCAGGTACTTCTTGAAGGATTCGCGGTCCTTGTACCACTCGACGGCCTGGTACTCCATGAGCTCGTTGGTATCCATCTGGGCTAGCTCAGGGAAGTGCTGGCGCACCTGCTTCCAGGCCACGCGGGCGGCCGCGAGGGCGTCGGCAGTCGCCTCATGCGCGTTGCTCAATTCCACGCCGTAATGGGCGGAGACCTCCTCCAAGGTGCGCTTGCCCTTGCGCCACTTATCCTTAACGCGGTCGATAACGAAAGGATCGAACACCGGGCCGTTGACCGTGAAGTCCCCGGTCAGCGCGCGCAGTACGGAGAGATCGTAGGCGGCGTTGTAGACGATGAGCGTGAGCCCCTCGTCCCAGGCCTTATAGATGGAATCGACCGTCTCCTTGAGCACCTCCTCGTGGGGGCGACCTTCCGCGCGGGCCTTCTCAGTAGTGATGCCGTGAATCTTGGCGGCTTCCTCGGGGATCTCCACGCCGGGGTCAGCGAGCATTTCCCGCTTGTCTACTTCACGCCCGTCGATACGCACCAGGGCAGAGGTGACGATGCGGGCTTCTTTGGGCTTCACGGAGGTGGTTTCGAGGTCGAAGGAGAGCATGCGGGTGGCGTCGAAGTTCATGGACAACACTCTAGCGCCCGGCTCGGACACGCACTGTGGAAGTGCTGCAGAATGACGGACGAACTCTTGCAGAATGACCATCCGCAGGTCATAGGCATGTCCGGTAGCCCCGCTACACTAGTGACTCGTGAGTGATGCAGTAGATATCCAACGCGAATGGTCCGAGCTTGCCCAGGAAGTGCGCAAGCACCGTGAGTTGTACTACAACGGTGAGCCGTCAATCCCGGATGCGGACTTTGACGCGCTCTTCCAGCGCTTGCTGGCGCTTGAGGCGGAGCACCCGGAGCTGCAGACCCCGGATTCGCCAACCCAGCAGGTCGGTGCTGCGCCGGAAGGTGCTGTCGACATCGAGCACCTGGAGCGCCTGTACAGCTTGGACAACGTCTTCAGTGCGGATGAGCTGCAGGACTGGCTGGACCGCACGCCGGCCGAGGCTTATCTGACCGAGCTCAAGATTGATGGCCTGTCCATTGATTTGGTCTACCGCGATGGCAAGCTCGCCACGGCCGCCACACGCGGTGATGGTCGTGTGGGCGAGGACATCACCGCCAATGCACGCGTTATCCCCGATATCCCGCACGAGCTGACGGGTACCAAAGAGTATCCGGTGCCGTCCCTGGTGGAGGTCCGCGGCGAGGTGTACATGCGCCCGGATGAGTTTGAGGAGATCAACTCCGCGCGCCGCGAAGACGGCAAGCCCACCTTTGCCAACCCCCGCAACGCGGCGGCAGGCGGGCTGCGCATGAAGGATCCGGAGGACGTCAAGAAGCGCCGGCTCCACATGGTCTGTCACGGCATTGGCGCGCGCGAGGGATTCCAGCCCACCTCGCAGCACGATGCTTACAAGGCCCTAGAGGCTTGGGGATTTCCGGTGTCTCCCTATACCCAGCGGGTCACCACAGCCAAGGAGGTACAAGAGCGGGTCACGTACTGGGAGGAGCACCGCCACGATGCCTACTTTGAAATGGACGGGCTTGTCATCAAGGTCGATGACCTGGCCAGCCAGCGCGCCTTGGGCGCGACTTCGCGCGCGCCGCGCTGGGCTATTGCCTATAAATACCCGCCGGAGGAGGTCACCACCAAGCTGCTCAACATCGAGGTCGGTGTGGGACGTACCGGGCGCGTGACGCCTTTCGCCATCATGGAGCCGGTCTTCGTCTCCGGCTCGACCGTTTCCATGGCCACCCTGCACAACCAATTCGAGGTCAAGAACAAGAATGTCCTCATCGGGGATACCATCATCATCCGCAAGGCCGGAGAGATCATCCCTGAGGTCCTCGGCCCCGTTCTGGACAAGCGCGATGGCAGCGAGACTGAATGGGTCTTTCCGGAGAATTGCCCTGCCTGTGGTACGAAGCTGGCTCCGCAGAAGGAAGGCGACCAGGACTGGCGCTGCCCGAACACTCGTAGCTGCCCGGCCCAGCTGGCGGCACGCCTGGAATACCTGGCCTCCCGCAAGGCGCTCGACATTGGCGAGCTGGGGGAGAAGGCTGCCGCGGATCTGATTTCCTCCGGAGTGCTCAAGGATGAGGCGGACCTCTTCGATCTCGATGAACAAGCACTCCTCAAATCCTCGGTCTACACCACGCAGAAGGGCGCGCTCAATGCTTCGGGTAAGAAGCTGCTGGAGAACCTCAAGACGGCCCGCCAGGCTGAATTCTGGAGGGTGCTCGTCGCGCTGTCGATCCGCCACGTCGGCCCCATTGCGGCACGTGCACTAGCCACCCGCTTTGGCTCCATGGAAGTGCTGCGCGCAGCATCGGTCGAGGAGCTGGCGGATACCGATGGTGTGGGCACCATCATCGCGGAATCCTTCAAGCAGTGGTTCGAGGTGGATTGGCACGACAACATCGTGCAGAAGTGGACCGCCGCCGGGGTCACCATGGAGGAGGAAGCCAGCGATAAGCCGGCGCAGACCCTTGAAGGCATCACCGTGGTGGTGACCGGTACCTTGGAGAACTTCACTCGTGATTCGGCCAAGGAGGCCATTATCACCCGCGGCGGAAAGGCATCCG
Organism: Corynebacterium sp. HMSC070E08; assembly: GCF_001808895.1. Lineage (NCBI taxonomy): Bacteria > Bacillati > Actinomycetota > Actinomycetes > Mycobacteriales > Corynebacteriaceae > Corynebacterium > Corynebacterium sp. HMSC070E08. The sequence continues at coordinate 133,213 of NZ_KV794798.1, read as the reverse complement.
GTTCGGTGTCTAAGAAGACGAACTACGTCGTGGTCGGAGAGAATGCCGGATCCAAGGAACAGAAGGCCCGCGATCTGGGGCTGACCATCCTGGATGAAGAGGGCTTCACCCGTCTGCTGGAAACGGGCGAGGCATGAAGCTAGCCGCCTTCGACCTCGACGGCACCATCTACTTCGATGGGTATATGCCTGAGGAAGTCCCAGAGGCCATTGCGCAGTGGCGCGCTGCGGGCAACCTCGCCGTCGTGGCCACGGGTAAGTCGTCGCACTCGGCGCGGCGTGCGCTTGAGCCTTTCGGTGTCGACTTCGATTACTTCCTGCTGTGCAACGGCACCGTCATCATGGATGGCGACTATGAACTGCTCTACGAAAACCACGTGCCGCCCGAGGTGGTCCGTGCTGTGTATGAGCGGGTTCGTGATATTCCGAAGCTCGACCTGTATTGCACGCGCTTGGAAGGCCCCGACGGCCACCTCGTGCGCAACGTGGAGGGCGTGCACAATCCCATCATCAGCGAGCCCGTTCCAGTTTCACCCGAGCACATCGAAAAAGAAGTCTTCCCCCTCGTCGCCGCCTGGACGCCGGGTAACCCAGAGCTACAGAAAGAGATTGCGCAGTGGGTGACGGACCGCTTTCCCGTCGGCACCGCGATGAACCGAAACTTCTTCGATATCACGCCGCCCGGCCACAACAAGGGCTTCGCCTTGACTTGGCTGCTTGAACATCTTAGCCGCGAGCGTTCCGAGATTGAGCTCATCACCTTAGGTGATGGTCACAATGACCTGCCTATGCACGCGCTTGCCGACGTCTCCCTGACCTTCCCCTGGGCGCAACCCGACATCCAGGAGGCGTGCACCGCGGTGGTGGACTCGGCCGTGAAAGGTCTAATACACTACGGGGCATGAAGATTGCGGCTTTGGACATGGATGGAACCGTTTACGTCAACGAAGACATAACTGAGGCCGTAAAGGAAGCCATCACCGCGTGGCGGGACGCTGGCAATCTCGCCATCTCCGCGACGGGCAAGTCCATCGCCAATGCACGCAACACGCTCGAGCCATTCGGCGTGGAGCTGGATTATCACGTGCTCTACAACGGCACTGTCATCACAGACGGCGATTACTCCATCCTCCACGAGGAGCACCTGCCCAGTGATATCGTCCAAGCCGTCATCGACCGTTTCACCGGGTTGCCGTTGAACATCTACCTCACTGGCTTGTCTGGAGCCGACCAGGTGGCGTGGGACGGTCTGGCTGGCCGGGAATCCTCGATGGTGGCGAATACGGAAGTGGTGGATCCGGGGGACGTCGCCAAGCGCAGCACCGTTCTCATGTCCCTGTGGATTCCAGGCAACGCTGAGTTGCGCCGCGAGGTGGACGAGTGGGTCCGTGCGCATTGTGCAGTCGAGTCCTCGTTCAACTGTGACTTTTACGACATCATGCCGCCCGGACACAACAAGGGCGAGGGCTTGACGCGGTTGCTTGGCCACCTCGGTCACGAAGGAGCTGAACTCTACACCTTCGGCGATAGCTTCAATGACCTCTCGATGCATTCCATCGCCACCGAGTCCTTCACGTTCCCGGGAACGCAGATTACCGACGAGGTGGACCACGTGGTTCCTGACGTCGCCGCGGGACTCAACGCATTGCTAACTAGGTGAGGAAGGCGCCCAAGATAGCGCCCAAGTCACCCAAGTGCTCGACCTCGGAGGCAAGGTAGTCCGGCCCGCCGACGCGTCCCATGACGACGACATACTTCGTGCCCACGAGGGGAGCGGCAGCCAGCGCGGATTCGATCAGCGTCCACGACTCAGGAATCCACGTGTCCTTCTCCGGATTGAGAACGCGCGCCGAGGTGATGTTGAGATCGGTCGGGATCGAGCCGTCGTCGGCAGGTGCAGCGTCGGAGGCAGCGATGCGGCTAATCTTGTCGTCGTTCGCAATGACGATGGCCCAGTTGGAGGTCAGCGCCTTCGGGATTGCTGCACACACCTCCTTCATAGCGGCGGTCACGTTGCGTTGTGAGGCAACCTTAGCCAGCACGTGGATCTGCCCACGGCGGTCAACGCGTCCACTGAAGGGGCGGATGGAGTCAACTTCTACGCCTTCCACGGTCTGTGCAGCGGTGATGATCTCATCAGCCATGGTGGACTGGGGGAGATCGAGGACGATGTCATCCATGACTGTGCCGTCCGGGAAGTTTTCCACGATATCGACGGAACGAATATCGGCCTCGATGCTGCCCATCGCGTTGGCGAGGAGGCCAAGGCTGCCGGGAGTGTCAGGGAGGAGGACACGGACGAGGTACGACATATCGTTCTTTCTGGGGGAAGATGACTAGGTAGGGAAATCGCTGATGCGAATAGTTTGTACAACTTGATCGATGGTACCCAACGTATCGAATACTATTCAATAGCTTCAGTGGTGTGTAGGGGGAGGAGTGGTGGTGGCGTGGCACCAGCCGTGCAGTACCATGGGTGCTTAGCTATCAACCGTCTCAATGAATAAAAGGATGGAGTTCGCGTGTCTGATATTTCGCGTGACGAGGTCGCGCACCTGGCAAAGCTGTCGCGATTGGCCCTGAGCGAGGAAGAACTAAAACAGTTCGCCGCGCAGATCGACGAGATCGTGGACTCGGTGTCCGCGGTTGGCAAGGTCGAGGCTGAAGGTGTGGAGCCGATGTCGCACCCGCACTCCGTTAACGCCCCGATGCGTGAGGATGTCATCGTGCGCACCCTCACCGCTGAGCAGGCTCTGGATCAGGCGCCCGCGACCGAGGATGACCGCTTCATGGTTCCGCAGATTCTGGGTGGAGGAGACGAATAAGAATGGCACAATTCATTGCGCCCACCGAGGGTATTACCGCACTGACCGCCGCCGAGCTGGCTGAGAAGATTCACTCTCGCGAGCTCACCTCCCGCGAAGTTACTCAGGCCTTCCTGGACCGCATCGCGGAGACCGATGGTGAACTCAACGCCTTCCTGCACGTTGGTGCTGAGGAAGCGCTGGCGGCTGCCGACGCTGTCGATAAGTCCCTCGACGCTGGCGAAGCGCCCGCTTCCGCTTTGGCCGGTGTGCCGCTGGCGCTCAAGGACCTGCTGGTGACTACCGACGCCCCGACGACCGCCGCCTCCAAGATGCTGGAAGGTTGGGTCTCACCCTATGACGCCACGCTGGTGACCAAGCTGCGCGAGGCCGGTATCCCGATCCTGGGCAAGACGAACCTCGATGAGTTCGCGATGGGCTCCTCCAACGAGAACTCCGCCTACGGTCCGGCCCACAACCCCTATGACACCGAGCGCACCCCGGGTGGCTCCGGTGGTGGTACCGCAGCGGCCCTCGCGTCTGGTCAGGCACCGCTGGGCATCGGTACTGATACCGGTGGCTCTATTCGCCAGCCGGCCGCACTGACCAACACCGTGGGCGTGAAGCCGACCTATGGCACGGTGTCTCGCTACGGCCTCATCGCCGCTGCAAGCTCTCTGGATCAGGCAGGCCCGACCGCCCGCACGGTCCTGGATACCGCACTGCTGCACGAAATCATTGCCGGCCACGACTCCTTCGACGCCACCTCCGTGGACAAGCCGGTCGCGCCGGTAGTCGCCGCTGCCAAGGAGGGCGCTAACGGCGATTTGTCCGGTGTGAAGGTTGGCCTGATCAAGCAATTCGAGCGCGATGGCTGGCAGCCGGGCGTGATGGAGGCGTACCATGCAGCCGTTGAGCAGCTGAAGTCTCAGGGCGCAGAGATCGTTGAGGTCGACTGCCCGCACTTCGATGACGCTCTCGCTGCCTACTACCTCATCATGCCGTGTGAGGTCTCCTCCAACCTGGCCCGCTTCGACGGCATGCGCTACGGCCTGCGCGTGGGTGATGATGGAACCCACTCTGCGGAAGAGGTCATGTCCCTGTCCCGCGCGGCTGGCTTCGGCCCCGAGGTCAAGCGCCGCATCATGCTGGGTACCTACGCCCTGTCCGTCGGCTACTATGACGCCTACTACCTCCAAGCGCAGCGTGTTCGCACCCTCATTGCACAGGACTTCGAGCGTGCCTTCGAGCAGGTCGATGTCCTCGTTTCTCCGACCACCCCGACCACAGCCTTCAAGCTGGGCGAGAAGGTCGAGGACCCGATGGAGATGTACAACTTCGACCTGTGCACCCTGCCGTTGAACCTCGCCGGCGTGTGCGGCATGTCCGTTCCTTCCGGAATGGCATCCGACACCAACTTGCCCACCGGCCTGCAGATCATGGCACCGGCATTTAAGGATGACCGCCTGTACAAGGTCGGCGCCGCCTACGAAGCAGGGCGCAAGTAGTAGACACACTTCGGGCCAGCCCGTAGTGCGCATGAGCCGGGGTCTTTCACTGACGTGGGAGGCCGCCGGCCTTCGTCGTTTTATCCGACGGTGTGTGTTTGCTGGTTCGTAGTCTTTCTCTTTTCCTTTCGGTTTCCTTTGCTAGGTTTTCGTCGTTTGAAACGACGAGTCTGGGTTCAGCCTCCGCGGAGTGTGTCTGAGTTCTTCGTCGTCTGGAACGACGGGGTTTAGAAGGGGATGTCGTCGCTGCCGGCATCAGCGTTGGTCTTGCTTTCATCCTTGGCTTCTGCTTTGGTTTTGGCTTGTTGTTGTGCGTAGTCGTCGAGTTCTTGTTTTAAGTGTTGGGCGTCTTCGCGTACGCGTTTCCTGGTGGCGGTGATGTGTTGGGCTACTGTTTGTGCCCACCGTTTCTGTTTTGGTGCTAGCGGCCCGTCGGCTTCGGTAATAGTCCAAGTGCCGTCTTCATATAGCCAGATGACATCCCCGCTGTAGGGGTCCAGCAGGTATTTGAGGCTGCCATCAGTTTTCATGTTGTGATGACCCTGGCATAAACACGCTAGGTTCTTCGGGTGGGTGGGCCCGCCTTCAGCCCAGTTATGCCGATGATCCAACTGGCTAAGGAAAGCTGGTTTGCCACAGCCGCCAACCCGGCAGGTCCCGTCACGGCCTTCGACATGTTTGCGCATGATGACTCCTGGTTGGTAGCCGTCTGCTTCGGCGACGTCACCGGTTAAGTCTCGGGTCTTATCATGCGGCATGGGCTTAGCCCGCCAGCCGAAGCCTTCAATAAAGGTTGGTGCATCCTCAATGTCGCAGGCCTGGTAGGTGTGTAACACCACGGTAGCTGGTGGCTTAATCTCACCAGAAAGCAGTTTTATGACTGCCTCCGGGATGGTGATGTCTTCCTTGGCGGCGGTGTGGTGGATGAAGGCGTCGAGTTTAATGCCGGTGTCTTCATCACAGTGCAGTTCCAGCCAGGCTGAGGTGCCGTTAGAAGAAAACCGGTATGTATTTTTAGGGCGGGTGTCCTGGTAGGCGATGGAGTTATCGAGGGTTTTGCAGATATCGCGGACTTTGCGCCTGATTTGACTACGCGTGGGAAAAGCCTGATTCGGCTTAGAAGGGGTGAAGAAGTCAGCCAGGAGGGTGTCGATAAAGTCCAGGGTTTCATCAGTCAAGGCTGTCAGTGCTGACATGGGTTGATCAATAGCAATAAGGGACTCGATGTCGAGCAGGCAGTGGGTGTCTTGTATGGCTTTGACTTTCGGCAGGCTATCTAGGCGGTGGATGGCACGCAGGCCGGATTTGATGTGGCCTTCGGGCAGTGACCAGGCAGCAACTAGGGATAGTGCGGTGGTGTTGATATCAGCCTGCAGGCTGGGCATAGCCCCGACCCAGGTGTCATAGGCGGCTCGTCGTGCTTTCGCGCGGGCTATGGCGTGTGGGTTATTCGGGTTGGTGGTGGAAAAGAAGAAGGTTGGTGGGCGTGTGGCAGTGGTCATGGGTATCTCCCCCGAGATAAACATATGTTAGAAGAAGTGTTCTAAACGTGATTCTAGTGCCACACACCCCGTATGGCCATAGCCTGCGTTAAATTCGTGTCAAGTCGTTACTATAAACGGGGGTAGCCACCCCACATTAGCCAGCACGTTCGACGCAAAAATGTTGGAGCCTTTGCCCGCGCGAGGACGTAAAACGCCCCTCCAGCCGTCAAGGACAGCGTGAAGGGGCGTGGGAGGGGGATCTACTTGGCGTCGGAAAGCGCGTAGGCAGCGCCAGCGCTCGCGGCAGTGACGGTGAGGACTGCGGGCCAGGAGCCCATTTTCTTAGCCAGCGGGTGGGAGAGGCCAAAAGCGCCGGTGTACAGAGCTGCCAGGCCAGCGGTAGTGGCCGGGTTCGTCTTAGCCCACCAGCTGCGGCCCGCCCACACGCCAGCGGCGGCGAGCACCACGCCGCCAAGCGGGCGAATGCCAGTCTCCCGGGCGGTGAGCCAGCCGCCGATAAGTCCCAGCGTGACGGTCGCTGCCGTCGATACGTCCTGCGGTTTCTTGATATCAATCATTCCCATGCGCCTCAGTTTAGGCCGCGTGAGCGTGCGGTGGCTAGACTTCGCTGCATGAAACTCGCAGGAACGCCGCCGTCGGAGAAGCAAGGGTGGCTCGCCATGGCCGCGCTATCACTGGGCTTTTTCATGTCCTTGCTCGACCAATCGATGATTGCCGTCGCGCTTCCCGACGTCCGCCGTGAGTTCCACGCCGATGTCAACCAGGTGCTGTGGGTTTCCGCCATCTATTTGCTCGCCGTGGTCGTGCCGCTGTTGTTTACCGGCCGCCTCGGCGATATCTACGGCCAGAAGAAAATGTTCCAGCTGGGCGTCGGGCTCTTTGGCATCGGCGCGCTGTTGTGCGCGTTAGCGCCCTCGGTGGAGTTTCTTATTGCAGCAAGAGCCTTGCAAGGTTTCGGCGCGTCGATTCAAATGCCGCAGACTATGGCCGTCATCAACCGTATTTTCGCGCGGGAGCGGCGCGGCCGTGCGCTCGGCGTCTGGGGAGTGGTTGGGTCTTTGGCCACACTTGCCGGACCGCTCTTGGGAGGCTTCGTCGTCGCTGGATTTGGGTGGCAGGCTGTTTTCTGGATCCATATTCCTTTTGTTGTCGCCGCGATTGTCTTATCCGGCCTGTGGGTGCCTTCCTTGCCAACGGCGATGGGGAAGATTGACTTCGTGTCGGTGGGGGCGTCGTTTATCGCGTTAACGTGCTTCGTCTTCGCAGTGCAACAGGGCCCAGAGACTGGTTGGCCGTGGTGGATTTGGGTCCTGCTCCTTGCTGGTGTGGTGGGCATCTACCTCTTCGTGCGCTTGCAATCATCGCGGGGGAAGGCGGCGCTCGTCCCGCTCGTGCTGTTTAAGGACCGCAACTACTCCGCAGGTTCAGTGGCCATCGTGTCCATGGGCTTTATGGCGGCGTCGATGATGATTCCAATCATGATGTGGCTGCAGGTCGAGCAGGACATGTCGGCGCGCGATGCCGGAATCATCGTCACACCCATGGCGCTGGTCTCTCTGTGCGTGTCGCCCTTGGCGGGCATTCTGGCGGATAAGCTGCACCCACGACGTCTGGCGGTCGCGGGCTTCGGCATCCTGATTGCGACCTTCCTCGCACTGTGGTTCCTCATGCAGGCCGAAGTGTCGGCCTGGTGGTTGTGCTTGCCCTGCGCGGCGCTGGGAGCGGGACAGTCCTTCATCTGGGGCTCCAACGCCGCGACGACGATGCGCGATATTGACGCAGATCTCATGGGCGCGGCATCCGGCGTCTACAACACGTCCAGGCAGGTGGGGTCGGTCATCGGTGTGGCCGCTGTGTCCGCAGTCATGCAGGTAGCGGGGGCCGCGAATTCCCTCGTGGTCATCGTTGCGATGCTGGCGGTGGGGTGTGTGGCTTCGCTCTTCTTCCGCGACACCCTGCATGCGGTAGCGGAAACTGCGAGGCTATAGGGAAGCGAGTAGATTGGATGTCATGCGTCTTGCTGTACTGACATCCGGTGGTGATTGCCCCGGTCTGAATGCTGTTATCCGCGCGGTCGTTCGCACCGCATCCAACGAGTTCGGCGATACGGTCGTCGGCTACGAGGACGGCTGGGTTGGTCTGATGGAAGACCGCCGCCGTGACCTTTATGACGACGCAGAGATCGACCGCATCCTCCTGCGCGGCGGAACCATCCTTGGCACCGGCCGCCTCCACCCAGATAAATTCAAGGCTGGGTTGGACACCATCAAGGCCAACATGGCTGATGCTGAGGTCGATGCGCTCATCGCCATCGGCGGTGAGGGAACGCTCAAGGGTGCCAAGTGGCTCTCCGATAACGGTATCCCGGTCGTGGGCGTGCCAAAGACCATCGATAATGACGTCAACGCTACCGACTACACCTTCGGTTTCGACACCGCAGTATCCGTGGCAACTGACGCGATCGACCGCCTCCACACCACCGCTGAATCCCACGACCGCATCCTCATCGTCGAGGTTATGGGCCGTCACGTTGGCTGGATCGCGCTGCACGCTGGCATGGCCGGCGGTGCGCACTACACGGTGATCCCTGAGGTCCCGTTCGATATCGCCGATATCACCAAGGCCATGGAGCGCCGCTTCCAGATGGGTGAGAAGTACGGCATCGTCTGCGTCGCTGAGGGCGCGCTGCCGAAGGAAGGCACCATGGACTTCGAAGAAGGCGGTGTGGACCAGTTCGGCCACCAGACCTTCAATGGAATTGGCCAGGTCATCGGTGATGAGATCAAGAAGCGCACCGGCTACGACGTGCGCACCACCGTACTCGGCCACATCCAGCGCGGCGGTACGCCGACGGCCTATGACCGTGTGCTGGCCACTCGCTACGGCACCCATGCCGCCCGTGCTGCGCACAACGGCCAGTCCGGCATGTGTGTGGCTCTCCATGGCGAGAATATTGACCTCGTGCCTCTCGAGGACGCAGTGGGCAAGCTGAAGGTGGTTCCGGCCAAGCGTTATGCCAACGCACAGGCCCTGTTTGGCTAAACACCACCGTTAGCTCATCCATAGTTTCTAAAGGTAGCGATGACAAGCGTATTAGCTTATCTGGCTGAGCAGCCGGTCCTCTTGGTGTTTCTGCTCATAGGTGTCGGCATGGCACTCGGCGGCATCAAGACGCGGGGCATCAGCTTGGGCGCGGCGGCCGTGCTTTTTCTCGGCATCGCCTTCTCGGCAGCCGCATCAGCTGCCGGGGTAGAGGCCTCCGTTCCTCCCATCTTGGGCATGTTCGGCCTGGTGCTTTTTGCCTTCGGCATTGGCAATAACTCCGGTGTGTCCTTCTTCAAGTCGCTGAAGACGGCCACGGGGCCGGTGCTCTCCATGATCGGGGTTTTCGTCGTTGCCGCCCTTGCTGCCTGGGGTCTGGGCACGTATGTTTTTGGGCTGTCGAATGCCACCATCGCTGGTACTTTCGCCGGTGCGGTGACGAATACCCCGGCGTTGGCGGCGGCGTCGGAAGCCACGGGCGATCCGGGCTCGGCTACGGTGGGCTACGCGGTGGCTTACCTGTTCGGTGTCATCGGCATGCTCGGTGCGACGGTGCTCGTGCTTCGCGACGCCGGCAATGACGACGACACCCTGTCACCCGTCACGCGCCAGCACATGCAGATTCAACGCGAGATCTCAGTCGCGGAGATCGCTGATATTGGCAATGGGGAAGTGCAGGTAACACGCCTGCGCCGCGTGGGCAGCAACCTTATCGTTTTGCCGAAATTCTTCGACGTGCTGCACCCCGGTGACGTGGTCACGCTCGTTGGTGCCCCGGAGGACCTGGACAACATCATCGAGCGAGCCGGGCGCGAGTCCCCGCAGATCCTCAATGATGACCGCCACGAGTTGGACTTTCGCCGCATCACTATTTCCGAGCACAGCTTGGCGGGCCTGACCATCGCGGAGCTCAATAACCAGCTGGCGGATCGCTGGGGCGCGCGTATCTCGCGAGTACGTCGCGCCGATAATGATCAGGTCGCTATCCCAGAACACATCGTGGAGCTCGGCGACCGCGTGCGCGTCGTCGGTTCCAAGAAGTCCCTGCGGGAGATTTCCACTTTTCTTGGTGATTCCTCGCAAGGCCTGACAGATATCAACCCGGTGTCTTTGGGCCTCGGCATGGCCCTCGGCGTTTTCGTGGGCCACCTCGAAATCCCGCTTCCAGGCGGCTCTTCCTTTAGCCTCGGCGCTGCCGCTGGCGTCCTCATCGTGGCGTTGATCATGGCGCGTATCGGGCGCATCGGCAATACCGTCACCGCACTGCCGCACTCGGCCAACACAATCCTCTCCGAACTCGGACTGCTGCTCTTCTTGGCCCAGGCCGGAACGAATGCGGGCGGGGAAATCGCCGGTGCCTTTACGGGTGGAGCCTGGTGGAAGATTCTCCTGCTCGGCATGATCATCACGACGCTGGTGGCGACCGGATTCGCACTCGTCATGCGCCGCTTCCTGCGCGTCGGTGCCACGAAGACCGCGGGTGCTATGGCGGGCGCGCAAACCCAGCCGGCCGTGCTCGCTTTCGTGAACAATCGGACGAACACTGACCAGCGCGTCGCCTTGGGCTATGCCATGGTGTATCCGGCGGCGATGATAGCCAAGATTCTCATTACGCACGGCATCACCTTGTTGGGTTAGGCGGTTGCGCACGGTGTCGCGCTGACATACTAAGATGGCACGCATGACTGCTGCGATGTATGACCTGATGGACTATGACGAGGTCCTTGAAAAGTTCGAACCCGTTATGGGCATGGAAGTTCACGTGGAGCTCAACACGGAGACCAAGATGTTCTCCACCTCGCCCACGAACTTCAACGCAGCCCCCAACTCCAACGTGGACCCGGTGTCCCTCGGTTTGCCAGGCGCTTTGCCGGTGGTCAACTCCAAGGGCGTGGAAGGCGCCATCAAGATCGGCCTGGCGCTGAACTGCAAGATTGCGGAATCTTCGCGTTTCGCCCGCAAGAACTACTTCTACCCGGACCAGCCGAAGAACTACCAGATCTCCCAGTACGATGAGCCGATTGCCTACGACGGCTACCTCGACGTCGTCCTCGACGACGGCACTGAGTGGCGCGTTGAGATTGAGCGCGCTCACATGGAGGAGGACACCGGCAAGCTGACCCACCTGGGTGGTGCCGATGGCCGCATTCACGGCGCAACGACCTCGCTGGTGGACTGCAACCGTGCCGGCATCCCGCTAATCGAGATTGTGACCAAGCCGATCATTGGTGCTGGCGAGCGCGCCCCCGAGGTCGCCCGCGCCTATGTTTCTGCTCTGCGTGAGCTCGTCGCGGCACTGGGCGTGTCCGATGCCCGCATGGATCAAGGCTCGATGCGCGTGGATTCCAACGTTTCGCTGCGCCCGGTGGGCCAGGAGGAGTTCGGCACCCGTACCGAAACCAAGAACATCAACTCCCTGCGCTCGGTGGAGCAGGCGGTGCGCTTTGAGATGCAGCGCCAGGCGCAGGTGCTTGTCGACGGTGGCGAGATCGTCCAGGAAACCCGCCATTACCAGGAAACGGATGGTTCGACTTCCAAGGGCCGTCCGAAGGAAACCGCCGAGGACTACCGTTACTTCAACGACCCGGACCTGCCGCCGGTGATTGTCTCCCGCGAGTGGGTCGAGGAAATCCGTCAGACCCTGCCGGAGATGCCGTGGATTCGCCGCGCCCGCATCCAGGAGGAGTGGGGCCTCAAGGACGAGGAGATGCGTGACCTGGTCAACGCCGGCGCTCTCGATCTCATTATCGAAACAGTGGAAGCCGGCACCACTCCTGACGAGGCCCGCTCCTGGTGGGTGTCCTACCTGACCGGTAAGGCCAATGAGGCTGGCGTTGAACTGAGCACTCTCGGCATTACCCCGGCGCAGGTCGCTCGCGTTGTTGAGCTGGTCAAGGAAGGCAAGCTGACCACCAAGCTGGCTCGCCAGGCGGTCGACGGCGTGCTGGCCGGTGAGGGTGACGTCGACGAGGTCGTCGCCAAGCGCGGGCTCGAGGTCGTGCGCGATGATGGCGCGATCGAGAAGGCCGTCGATGATGCCCTGGCCGCTAACCCGGACATCGTGGAGAAGTACAAGGCCGGCAACAAGAAGGTCACCGGTGCCATCGTGGGTGCGGTCATGAAGGCCACCCAGGGTAAGGCTGACCCAGGACAGGTCAACAAGCTGATTGCGAAGAAGCTCTCCTAGTCGGTAGAGATTTCCATTAGGCGAGGTCAGGCGGCTGCGGGGTACCGTGGTCGCCATGACTATTTCTACTAAAGCACTGCAGAAGACCGGTCCGAACGAGCCCTTCGAAGTCGTGACCATCCAGCGCCGCGAGCCGCGCGCCGATGACGTTGTCATCGACATCAAAGCAGCAGGCATCTGCCACTCGGATATCCACACCATCCGCAACGAGTGGGGCGAGGCGCACTTTCCGCTGACCGTTGGCCACGAGATCGCCGGCGTGGTCTCCGCCGTGGGGGAGGAGGTCACTAAGTTCAAGGTGGGGGACCGCGTCGGCGTGGGCTGCCTGGTGAATTCCTGCGGTGAGTGCGAGCAGTGCGAGGCAGGGATGGAGCAGAACTGCCTCAAGGGCGGTGTGGGAACCTATAACTCCACGGATGTCGATGGCACGATTACCCAAGGTGGCTACGCTGAAAAGATCGTGGTGAATCAAGACTTCGTGCTGCGCATCCCGGATTCCCTTGATTTTGACGTGGCAGCACCCCTTCTCTGCGCTGGCATCACTACGTACTCTCCGCTGGCACGTTGGAACGTCAAGGAAGGACAGAAGGTAGCCGTCGTGGGCTTGGGCGGCTTGGGGCACATGGGCGTGCAGATTGCTGCCGCAAAGGGCGCGGATGTCACGGTCATCTCGCGCACCTCGCGCAAGGCAGAGGAGGCCGCGAAGCTGGGGGCGAGCCGTACCCTGGCCACCACCGAAGAGGAAGACTTCTTCAAGAACCACCGCGGGGAATTTGACCTCATCCTGTCCACCATCTCCGCCGAGTATGACCTCGAAGATTACTTGCGCCTCCTCAAGCCGCGCGGCATTATGTCGGTGGTCGGCCTACCGCCGGAAGCACTGCCGCTGCGCCTTAACCGCCTGGTCGGCGGCGGCAAGGTGCTGACCGGCAACAATATTGGTGGCATCGCGGAAACCCAGGAGATGCTGGACTTCTGCGCCGAGCATGGCCTGGGCGCGGTGATCGAAAAGGTGGGCGTCGACGAGGTAGACGCGGCCTATGAGCGCGTCGTCGCGGGTGATGTGAAATTCCGTTTCGTCATCGATACCGCGACGTTTGCCGAGCACTAAGAGGTGAGCCGGCTCATGCTTTAGCGATTGTTGGAGCAATCTCTCCACAGTCGCACACATGTTTTCCTATCATCGTGGCGTAAGGTGGAAACCATGTACCGCCATACTTATGTCAAAGTATGGCGCGTTTTTATGCACTAGTCATTAAGCATAAAAAGAAGAAACTAGAAAACAGATAGGAAAACGTGTCTTATAAAAACGTTATGGGCCTCGCTTTGTCCTTTATTGGCTTGCTCGTGGGTGCGGGCTTTGCCACGGGGCAGGAAGTTGTCCAATACTTTACGTCCTTCGGTATTCCTGGCATGTGGGGAATCTTGGTTGCCGGCTTGGTCATGACCCTCGCCGGCACGGTCTTCCTCCAGCTGGGAAGCTATTTCCACGCCAGCGAGCACAACCAAGTGTTTCGAAACATCACCCACCCGATCATTTCGCGCATTCTGGATGTCGCGGTAATTCTCACGCTCTTCGCGGTGGGCTTTGTCATGCTGGCTGGTGCCGGTTCCAACATGCAGCAGCAGTTCGGCTGGCCAGCATGGGTGGGCTCGCTGCTCATGCTTGTATTGGTTCTCGTCACGGGCATGTTCGATGTTGATAAGGTTTCCCAGGTCATTGGCCTTCTCACGCCGACCATCATCATCGCGGTGCTCTTCGCCGGCGCTTATACACTGCTGCACATGCCGGACAACGTCGATGCGGCGATTGCCGCCTCCGAGGCGATTGAATCCCCAATCCCGCACTGGCTCATCTCCGCGCTGAACTACAACGGCCTGGCCCTCATCCTGGCGGTATCGATGTCCCTGGTGATCGGCGGCGATAACATCAGCCCGCGCGAGGCAGGCGTCGGCGGCATCGTGGGTGGCGCGGTCTACGCGGTGCTCATGGCCATCGCCGGTTTCTCGCTGCTGATGAACGCGGAGAACGTTGGCGATTCCGATATCCCGATGCTGACCTTGGTGGATAACGTCCACCCGACGCTTGGCGTCATCATGGCCATCATCATTTACCTGATGATCTTCAACACGGCCATCGGTATGTTCTACGCGCTGGGCAAGCGTTTGTCTTCTGGTAAGGAATCGAAGTACCGCATCATCTTCATCGCCGGCTGCCTTGCTGGCTTCGCCGTCTCCTTCGCCGGCTTCAAGGCACTGATGCAGTACGTCTACCCGGTCTTGGGCTACATGGGCATTGTGCTCGTGGCCATCCTGGTGATTGGGTGGCTGCGTTCCCTGGGCAAGATTAAGGACGAGGGCCTGCGCCGTGAGCGTATCCGCGCCCTGCTGCACCTCAAGCTGCACCCCGACACAGAGTACGACGCAGCGCGTTATGACGATGAAATCGGCCAGCAGATCGCTGACTCCAACATGGACGATGAAGCCCTCTTCGAGGATCTCGTCTCCGATGTGGTGGAGGAGCTGGACTCGGATGAAGAGCTCGACTTCGACAAGGAAAAGTGGGAGGAAAACCGCAACGACCACTCCTACTACACCGAGCGCGAGGCTGTGGAGCAAGATCGCACCGACGAAGAAATCAAGGCCTGGGTCGAGGAAACCGGCGCGGTGGGAGACCCCGCCGAAGACGAAGAGCTCCCTGAAGAATCAAAGAAGAACTAGAGAAGCAGGAGCTTCGCCGTCAGCGCAAGCATGACGCAGCCGATGACGATGTTGACTACGCGCCACGTCGTCGGCTTGGCCAGCACGTGGGAGAGCTTGTAGGCACCAAAGCCGAGGGAGGGGAACCACACGGCGCTGGCCAGAATCGCACCGCCGGCGAAGACCCAGCGCTGGTCGCCATATTGGTTGGCAATGGAGCCCAGCATGACCAGCGCGTCGACGTAGGCCAAGGGATTGAGCCATGTGAGCGCCAACGCGCCGAGGACCGGCTTGACCCAGGACGATGAGCGCACGCGGGGGCGAATTTTGGTGAGCACGGAGGTTCCCGGTGCTCCCGAGCTGCCCGAGTTCTCTTCAACGACCTGCGCCACTGGTGCGGTTTCCTCAATGACCAGTGATTCCTGTTGCTTCTTAAACGCATCGCGGAAGCACGTGAACCCAAAGTAGATGAGGTAAGCCGCGCCCAAGTACTTGACCACGATGAGCGCGGTGGGGAAGCGCTCGACAAGGACGCCGACGCCGGCGGTGCCGCCGGTGATCAGGATGACGTCGGAAAGCAAGCATGCCAACAGGATCGGCCCGACATGATCGCGTTTAATGCCCATCTTGATGATGTAGGCATTCTGCGGTCCGATGGCAATGATGAGGGACAAACCCAGCGCAAATCCTGCGAGCAAAACTGACATGGCTTCTAGTGTGCGTATAACGGCATATGAAGTCCAGTTAAATATTCTACAGCTGGTTTAAAATAGCTTCATGAACCCGCTCCATACTGAAACTCTGCTGGCCATCATCGATGAAGGCTCCTTCGAGGGCGCTGCGGCTGTGTTGGGAATCACTCCTTCGGCCGTGAGTCAGCGCATCAAGGCGCTGGAAGTATCGACTGGTCGAATCCTTCTGCGCCGCGGAACTCCCGTCACCGTGACCGAGGCAGGGGAGATCGTCGCCCAAGCCGCGCGGCGCATGGCTCTGGTCCAAGCCGAGGCGGATGCGCGGCTCACCGAGCGCCTCTCCCGCGTGCCGTTGACTGTTGCCATCAACTCGGATTCCCTGGCCACGTGGTTCAGACCTGTAATCCAGCGCACCGCCGAGCGCGGTGAGGCTGCGCTGCGCATTCGCATCGAGGATGAGGCCCGCACTCTCGCGATGTTGCGCCGGGGTGATGTGCTGGGCGCGGTCACGCGCGAGCAAACCCCAGTCTCCGGTTGTGAATCTACATACCTCGGCACCATGCGCTACTTTGCCGTCGCCGCACCCAGCCTGGCGGAGGGCTTTGAAGATTGGGAGACCCTGCCCATCGTGGGCTTCGGGCCGAACGACGCGACTTTGGACGACGCCATGCGCGAGCGTTTCATCGACTCCCATGTCCTGCGCGCGCGGGTCTCACAGATTCCTTCCTCGGAGAGTTATGTCGAAGCAGTGCGCTACGGCCTGGGCTGGGGTCTGGTGGCGAGACTGCAGGCCCAGCCCCTGCTGGAGACGGGGGAGCTGGTGCTTCTCGACGACTTCCCGCTCGACATCGACCTCTATTGGCAACGCTGGCGATTGGAGTCGGAGGTGCTCGCGGACCTCACGGCAGATGTCTTAGACGCAGGCCGTGCGGTTTTAGCTACGCGCCGCGCCGATAAAGATGCACCATAAGGGCGCTGTGCTGCCTTAAGTTGGAGGCATGAGCGATAAAACTCCTGATAAAGCCACCGACTTTGATGACGATATCCCGACCTACACGGGGAAAGACTCCGTGAAGGACAGCACGCCTGAGGCAGAAGCTGCCGATAAGCCGAAGAAGAGTAGCCTCTTCCAACGCCCCGGCCGCGCCGAGCCGCAGGTGATTAAGCCGAAGAAGGCTGAGGAGCCTGCTGTTGAGGCAGAGCCTGAAGCCAAAACCGAAACCTTTGAGAGCGCCACCCGCGAGTCCTTGTCTTTCGACAGCGCTGCAGCTGAAACCGAGACCACTGCCTTCCCGCGCGCGGAGGCCATGGCCGAGCCTGATACGCAGACAACCGCTATGCCGGTATCGGCAACCGCAACCGAGTCCGCAGCAACTGAGACCTACGAGGAAGTACCAAGCACGGTTGCCGTTGCCGATCCCGCCGTGGACTCCGAGCCTGCAGCCGTGGAGGAGAAGCCGGAGCCAGCACGCCGCGGCACCATCGACTTCGGTCTGCTCTTCGTGCGCTTGGCGCTCAGCGTTTACCTGCTCGTGGCGGGTGCCTCGACCTTCTTCAAGCTCGGCGGCAACGAGGGCCTGTCGGGTCTGGAGAACGAGTTCGGCGAGTACACCATGGCAGCGGCACTTGCCATCGGCGTGCCGACCGTCCAGCTTATCGCCGGTGCCTTCCTGCTGCTGGGACTGGTGACGCCGCTGGCGGCCATGTTCGGTCTTATCGTCACTGGCTTCTCCGCTATCCACGGCCTCAACGCCTCGGGTGCTGGGTTGGATGTCTTTGCCTGGAATGAGAGCGTCTGGCTGGGCCTGGTGCTCTTCGTTATCGCGGTGGCCCTGCAGTTCACCGGTCCGGGCTTCATCTCCCTGGACTTTAACCGCTCGTGGACTCGCCGCCCATTGGCAACGTCCTGGATTTTCGTCGTCATTGGCGTGGCCGCGCTCGTTGCCATCTGGTGGTTTGGCGCGGGCGTTAACCCGCTGAACTAGGCGCTGTTAGCACGTTTCTACGCTCCCAGCCTGCAGCTATATACAAACTCTTGTTATTTTCCGTTGCGTAAAGTAAGTTGCTTTCCGTAATGGAAAACAATGACTTTGGTGCCGCAGGAGGGGAGCTTTAGTTTTGTCCAATCAGGATGTTCGGGACGCACTCGCATTTGAGGAACAACAACGGCTGGCCACGGCCAAACGGCCACCCGTTTGGCTAAGTCTGCTCGCAGCGGCGGCGTACGGCGCGTGGTTTGCCTACATGTGGATCAAGGATGACGTCCATCCTCTCGTTCCTGTTGGTGGACTGCTTCTTCTACTCGCGCTCTTGGTGAGTCTTGCCGTCTTTTACCGCACGGGGGTGAGGGATTCAATGCGCCAGAAGGTTGATCCGCACGCCTCCCGAAGCGTGACCTGGCGGTACTTCGCGGGCCTAGGATTTATGATTCTGCCGTCGCTCTTCAATCCCTTCGTCGAAGGACACGTTATTCCCTCATGCATTGCAGGTGTGCTGTGCGCCTTGGCGGTCTTTTGGACGTTGCACACCGGTGCGCTGAATAGGATGCCGCGATGAGTGAGATCGATCCGATAATCCACCCACTCAACCGCTTCAAAATTTGCGCCACACTCAATGCCTTCGGCGCCACGCAGGGCGGGGAGGTAAACCGTGAGATGAAATTCGCCATGTTGCGCGACCGCACGGAGCTTTCCGATGCCTCCCTGTCCAAGCAGCTCGGAGCGCTAGAACAAGCCGGCTACGTGACTCGCTTCCGCGAGTACGGCACCAGCCGCGCTAAGGACTCGGTGTGGGTCGCCTTGACTGAGCAAGGCAAGATTGCCTTCGACGGTCACTTGGTAGCACTCAAGGATTTAGCTGAGGGCTGAGTTGGGCGCATAGTATGGCGTCGCTGCGGAGTGAATGAGGTGCCATTGTTGCCAAAGTTTTCCCTCCCGCCGCAATGGCGGCGCATAACTTTGTCAGAACGGGCAGTTTGCGTTTCGGGGCTCAGTTGGTTTGGGCCGCAGCGAGTTCGGTTTGTGGCTTGTCTGCTTTATTGCCTTGAACCTTGAGGCAGATGGCGTAGAGAATCCAGCACAGGAGTGCTAGCCACACGAAATCATCGACCAAGAACTTCTGGTACAGCGGCATCGCGTGGACATCGATGCTGTCACCGAACCACCACTTCGGCGGAACGGTGAGCAGCATGCCAGCCCAGGCAGCCAGCACAGCCAGCAAGCTGCCGGCGACCCAGGTGGAATTGCGCCAGGACCAGGCGCGGTAGACCAGAACGGGGACGATGAGCGATAGCCACACCCAGTGGTGGGACCACGAAACGGGGGAGATGAGCAGCATGGTTGTGGCGGTGGTGAGGTGGGCGTCGACAAGCAAGCCGCGCCGCATCTGCGCCAGGATGAGGGCTGAGCCAAGGCCGATGACTGCGAGCGCAGCCACAAGCCACAGCACGTTGATGAGCGTGCCGTGGTTGTCCATGGCCTCCTGGGAGGTGAAGAGGCGCTGGATGACGCCCTTGAGCGAGGAATTGGACTGATAGTCAGTAGCCACGCCGAAGTCTGCGCCCTTGCCCATATCGAGAAGCTTTGAACTGAAGAACTCGACAAAGGCCTGCCATCGGTAGGCCGCGGCCAACAGCGTCGCCACGACGGCGGAGGCTAAGGCCGTGAGGATGGGCCGCCACTCGCGGCGCAGCAGGAAGTAGAGCAGCATGGCCAACGGGGTGATCTTGATGGCCGCCGCGAGACCTATCAGCCAGCCCTGCGGAAGCTTGCGCTCGCGGGGAACAAGATCAAAGATGACCAGCGCCATGATGACGATATTGATCTGCGCAAAACCGTTGTTGAGGCGGATGGGTTCAAAGAACATGGCCGCGGCCCATGCGATCGCCACGGTGGGCCACAGGTGCGGCACCTTGAGCGCGCGGAAGATCGTGTAGAGGCAGGCAAAGACCAGGGCGTCCGAGAGGACGATCATGATGTCGCCGGCGAGCGAATCGCTCATCCAGTCAAAGGCAGTCAGCGGCACCATGACCAGCGCCCCGAAGGGCGGGTAGATAAAGGGGAGCGCCAAGTCCCCGGCGTACATGGGCTCCGAGTAGACCGAGCGGCCCTCCATGAAGGCGCGCACGCCCTCTCGGTAAATGATCATGTCCACCGGGAAGTCCGTGTGGAGGACGTGGCGGATGACGCCCACCAGGCCAATGATGAGCCCGGCGGCGGTCAGGAGTGTGCGCCTTGCGGCGTTAGTGGCGAAATTCATCGCCCCATACTCTAATTGACGTAACCATCCACCACGCGCACCGCACCACGGTCAGCGGACGTGGCCATGTTGGCATAGGCGCGCAGGGCCTTGGTGACCGGGCGGTTGCGGTCCTTCGGCGTCCAGGGCTTCTCACGCTGCTCCTCGATGGCGCGGCGGCGTTCGAGAACGTCCTCGTCGACGTCGAGGGTGAGCTGGCGCTCGCGGATGTTGATGGTGATGGGGTCACCGTTTTCCACCAGGCCGATGAGACCGCCGTGGGCAGCCTCGGGGGAAATGTGGCCGATGGAAAGGCCGGAGGTGCCGCCGGAGAAGCGGCCATCCGTAATCAAGGCGCAGGCCTTGCCCAAGCCGGAACCCTTGAGGAAGGAGGTCGGGTGCAGCATCTCCTGCATACCGGGGCCACCAGCGGGGCCCTCGTAGCGGATGACGATGACATCGCCAGGCTGGACTTCCTTCTTCAGGATGATGGACACGGCCTCTTCCTGGGATTCCACCACGCGGGCCGGGCCGGTAAAGGTCCACAGCTCTTCCTCCACGCCGGCGGCCTTGACAATGGCTCCGTTGGGGGCGAGGTTACCGCGCAGGACAACCAGGCCGCCGTCAGAGGAAAAAGCGTGCTCGGCGTCGTGGATGCAGCCATTGGCGGCGTCAGTATCCAGCTCATCCCAGCGGTTGGACTGGCTGAATGGCTCGGTGGTGCGCACACCGCCGGGGGCGGCGTGGAAAAGCTCGAGAGCGGCTTCCGTGGCCTTGCCGCCGCGGATATCCCAATCATCGAGCCACTCCTCGGCGTTGTCGTAGAGCGCGGTGTGGACCTTGAGGTTCAAGTGGCCGGCGCGGCGCAGCTCACCCAAGATGGCGGGGATACCGCCGGCGCGGTGCACATCCTCGATGTGGTAGGTGCCGTTGGGCGCCACCTTGGACAGGCAGGGCACGCGGTAGGAGATCTCGTTGATGTCCTCGAGGGTGAAGTCCACCTCGCCCTCCTGCGCGGCGGCCAGCGTGTGGAGGATGGTGTTGGTGGAACCACCCATAGCCATGTCCAAAGCCATGGCATTGCTGAAGGCTTCCTTGGTGGCGATGGAGCGCGGGAGGACAGCGTCATCTTCGTCGCCGTAGTAGCGCTGGCACATCTCGACGATGGTGCGGCCAGCCTGTTCGAAGAGATCGCGGCGGGCGCTGTGGGTAGCCAGCGTGGTGCCATTACCTGGAAGGGCCAAACCGAGCGCCTCGGTGAGGCAGTTCATGGAGTTGGCGGTGAACATGCCGGAGCAGGAACCACAGGTGGGGCAGGCGGATTCCTCCACCTGAGCCAGACCCTCATCGGAGACGGCATCGCTGGCCGACGCCGTGATGGCCGTAATCAGATCCGTCGGTGCGTGTGCTACACCGTCGACGACGACGGCCTTGCCGGCTTCCATCGGGCCGCCAGACACGAAGATGGTAGGCATGTTGAGACGCAGCGCGGCATTCAACATGCCCGGGGTGATCTTGTCGCAGTTGGAGATGCACACCAGGGCGTCGGCAGTGTGCGCGTTGACCATGTACTCGATGGAATCGGAGATGATCTCCCGCGAGGGCAGGGAGTAGAGCATGCCGCTATGGCCCATGGCGATGCCATCGTCAACAGCGATGGTGTTGAATTCCTTGGGCACGCCGCCGGCTTCGCGCACGGCGTCGGCCACGATGTCGCCGACGTTCTTGAGATGGACGTGGCCGGGAACGAACTGGGTAAAGGAGTTGGCGATGGCAACGATCGGCTTGCCAAAGTCGCTCTCCTTGGAGCCGGTAGCGCGCCACAGTGCGCGTGCACCGGATGCCTGGCGGCCAACGGTGGTGACTTTAGAGCGGAGAGGGTACACGGTTAATCCTTCAGTTCGGGGTGTTTCTTGAGGTACTCGGCGTATTCCTCCTTGGTAAGGAGGATTTGTTGGCCATCGCGGTGGACGATGACGACCTTGTCATCGGCGGCTTCGCGGCCAGCGGTCAGGGCGTCGGGGATGCGGCCGTTGGAAGCGGCGGCAAGGCGGGGGAGAGAGTTAAAAGTCACGCCCGGCAGGTTGAGGTTGTCGCCGCTGGTGGTGCGAGCGTAGGCCTTCGAGCGCTGGAATCCGATGCCTTTAAAGTCCTTCCACGCGATGTCCTTGGGGCCGCGGAAGCCATAAGTGATGTGGATGCCTTTCGCGTCCACGGTGGTGCGGGCACGCAGGACCCACCAGATGGCCAACACCGGGAAGATGAGGATCCAGAAGAGGTATTTCGGGGCCCAGCCAATGCTGAGAAAAGCGATGGCGGCGAGGATGCCAATGCCGAGGAGGTGTTCGCGGGTGGGCTTGAACGTTTCGGCCGTGGGGTGTTCGGCGCGAGAAGATGCGTTCTGCGGGTGTGAGGACGTCATAGTGGGTCATCGTAATTGACAGCGTGGCGCGGTGGCGAACCGCCCCACCTGTGCAATCTCGCAAAATGAGAAAAAGATCCCAAAAATGGGGGTAAATGCCTGCGGTGGCGTTTCTATCAGTGTACAGTTTAGCCCATGATCATTATTCGACTTCACCTCGTAGTAGTACCCGGGCGGCGCGAGCCGTAGCGAGTCCACTAGTGACGTCGACCAGCAAGCGCCCCCGTTACCTTCACACCCAGGAAGGACAGCGGGGGCGTTATTAGTTGGATGATCTCTCCGATATCCATCCCCACTGAAGGAGCACAACAACCGTGACAGCTTCCACTCCGCCACAGCGGGCGCCCGAGCGCATCACGGGCGCACACGCCATTGTCCGTACCCTCGAAGATTTGGGCACCGAGCTTGTCTTCGGCATTCCGGGCGGCGCCGTGCTTCCGCTGTACGACGCCCTCTTTGAATCCACGAAGCTGCGCCACGTGCTCACCCGCCACGAGCAGGGGGCCGGCCACGCCGCCGAAGGTTATGCCCAGGCATCCGGAAAGGTGGGCGTCATGATTGCCACCTCCGGTCCGGGTGCTACCAACCTGGTGACCCCGCTGGCGGACGCCAACCTGGACTCCGTGCCGGTCGTGGCCATCACCGGTCAGGTGGGCAGCTCCTTGCTGGGCACCGACGCCTTCCAGGAGGCCGATATCCGCGGTGTGACCATGCCGATTACGAAGCACAACTTCATCGTCACCAAGGCAGAGGACATCCCGGGGGCTATTGCTGCCGCGTTCCACCTGGCGTCCACCGGACGGCCGGGCCCGGTCCTCGTGGATATCCCGAAGGATGTCCAGAACGCCCTGATGGAGTACTCCGGCCCAGTCATGCCGGACCTGCCGGGGTATAAGCCCACCACGACCCCGCACCCGCGCCAGATCACGCAGGCTGTTCAGCGTATTGCCCGCGCGGAGCGCCCGGTGCTCTACGTTGGCGGCGGCGTCATTAAGGCGGAGGCTTCCCGCGAGCTGCGCGAGTTTGCTGAGCTGACCGGCATCCCGGTGGTGACCACCCTCATGGCGCTCGGCGCTTTCCCGGATAATCACCCGCAGCACATGGGCATGCCCGGCATGCACGGCACGGTACCGGCGGTGGCGGCGCTGCAGCGCGCGGACCTTATCATCGCCGTGGGCGCGCGCTTCGATGACCGCGTGACCGGTGATACCGATACCTTTGCTCCGCACGCCGAGGTCATCCACGCCGACATCGACCCGGCCGAGATCGGCAAGATCCGTGAGGTAGCTGTTCCCATCGTGGGTGATGCCCGCGAGGTGCTTCTGCGCCTGACCAAGGCTTATGCCAATGACGCGGAGTTGGACGCCCCGAACCTCGGTGACTGGATGGAGTACCTGGGAGATTTGCAGCGCCGCTACCCGCGCGGTTTCGAGCCGACGTCGGACGGGCTGCTCAATCCGCAGGAGGTTATCCAGCAGCTCAGCTCCATCGTGGGGCCGGAGGCTATCTACTGCGCGGGCGTCGGCCAGCACCAGATGTGGTCGGCACAGTTCCTCGACTTCGAGCACCCGCGCAGCTGGATCAACTCGGGCGGTGCCGGCACGATGGGCTACGCCGTACCCGCAGCGCTGGGCGCTAAGGCCGCATGCCCGGAGCGTGAGGTTTGGGCGATTGACGGCGATGGCTGCTTCCAGATGACCAACCAAGAGCTCACCACCGCCGCGGTGGAGGGATTCCCCATCAAGGTGGCTGTCATTAATAACGGAAACCTGGGCATGGTGCGCCAGTGGCAGACGCTCTTCTATGAGAACAAGTACTCCCATACCAAGCTGCGTGAGCACGATGAGTACGTTCCGGACTTCGTCAAGCTCAGCGAGGCCCTGGGGTGCGAGTCCATTCGCGTCACCACGGCAGAAGAGATTGGCCCCGCGATTGAGCGCGCGCGCTCAATCAACGACAGGCCAGTGGTCATTGATTTCATCGTGGGCCAGGATGCCCAGGTGTGGCCGATGATTGGTGGCGGCGCCTCCAATGAGGAAATTCAGTACGCCCTGGGCCTGCGCCCGCTGTTTGATGAAAACGAGTCCGCGGCCGAGGATCCGGCCGACATCCACGAATCCCTCGAGGAGGCCTAAGAACAATGGCTAAAGACGACATCACCCGACACATCCTGTCCGTGCGGGTCCAGGACATTGAGGGCATCATCTCCCGCGTGACCGGTATGTTTACCCGTCGCGGTTACAACCTCATCTCGCTGGTCTCCGCGCGGACCGAAACCGAGGGGATTAACCGCCTGACCATCGTTGTGGACGCCTCCGAGGTTGTCATCGAGCAGGTGACGAAGCAGCTCAACAAGATTGTTCCGGTGCTCAAGGTAGTGGAGCTGGAGGAAGAAATCACCATTGCCCGCGCCATCATGCTGGTCAAGGTGGCCGCGGATAACTCGAACCGCCCCCAGGTGGTCGACGCGGTGAACATCTTCCGCGCCCGCATCGTGGACGTATCGCCGGAGTCCGTGGTGGTGGAGGCCACCGGTACGCCGGGCAAGCTGCAGGCGCTTCTCGACGTCCTCGAGCCCTTCGGTATCCGTGAGCTGGTGCAATCCGGAAACGTCGCGCTGGGGCGTGGCCCGAAGGCGATGGCACCGAGCAAATAAATAATCTCACAATGTGGGCATCTTGTCCCAAAATGTGATACAAATTCAGTAGACCACGTCACTATTCGCTGAGTAGTGACGACGAACCACAGAGAGAAGGAACAACAACATGGCTATTGAGACTCTGTACGATTCCGATGCCGACCTGTCCATCATCCAGGGCCGCAAGGTCGCCATCATTGGCTATGGCTCCCAGGGCCACGCCCACGCAATGAACCTGCGTGACTCTGGCGTTGAGGTGGCGATCGGCCTGCGCGAGGGTTCCAAGTCCCGCGAGAAGGCGGAAGAGGCTGGCTTTAAGGTCCTGAGCAACGCTGAGGCTTCCAAGTGGGCTGACGTCATCATGCTGCTAGCCCCGGATACATCCCAGGCGACCATCTTCACCGAGGACATTGAGCCGAACCTGGAGGACGGCAATGCTTTGTTCTTCGGCCACGGCCTCAACATTCACTTCGAACTGATCAAGCCGGCGGAGAACATCACCATCGGTATGGTTGCGCCGAAGGGCCCGGGCCACCTGGTCCGCCGACAGTTCGTCGACGGCAAGGGCGTGCCCTGCCTGATCGCTACCCAGCAGGATCCGAAGGGCGAGGGCCGCGAGCTGACCCTGTCTTATGCCGCGGCCATCGGCGGCGCCCGCGCCGGCGTTATCCCGACCACCTTCGAAGCCGAGACCGTCACCGACCTCTTCGGTGAGCAGGCCGTTCTGTGCGGTGGTACCGAGGAGCTCGTGAAAGTCGGTTTCGAGGTGCTGGTGGAAGCCGGTTACGAGCCGGAGATGGCCTACTTCGAGTGCCTGCACGAGTTGAAGCTCATCGTTGACCTCATGTTCGAGGGCGGCATCAAGAACATGAACTACTCGGTCTCCGATACCGCAGAGTTCGGTGGCTACATTTCTGGTCCGCGCGTCATCGACGCCGACACCAAGCAGCGCATGAAGGACATCCTGTCCGACATTCAGGATGGAACCTTCACCAAGCGCCTGATCGCCAACGTTGAGGGCGGCAACAAGGAGCTCGAGGAGCTGCGCGCCAGCTACAACGATCACGAGATCGAGAAGACTGGTGAGAAGCTGCGCGATCTCATGAGCTGGGTCAAGAACCCGCTGGATGCAACTGCATAAATCGCACTGGATCTGAGTAATCCCGCTGGCCACCGGCTGGCGGGATTTTTCATTACCCGGGGCTTGGTGCCCGCAATGTGATGTTCGCGCACAAACGGGCACGTTCCCACATTTGGCGGTAGGCTCGAGGCCATGGGTTTCTCTACGCCAAGTTATGACCTTAATGACCTTTTCGCTCGCATCGATCGCGGTGATATTCAGCTGCCTGACTTCCAGCGCTCTTATTCCTGGGATGAGGACCGCATTAGATCGCTGATCGTCACCGTCTTGCGCGGCTACCCGCTCGGCGCATTTATGGCCTTGGATACCCGCAACGAAACCATGCGCTTTCGCCCCCGCCCATTGGCTGGGGCTCCGGATACCGGGGTGAACCCGGGCCTGCTCTTGCTTGATGGGCAGCAGCGCCTTACCACCTTGTATCACTGCTTCCGCGGCGAGGGCTTCGTCGATACCACTGATTTTCGTTCCAAGAAGGTCTCCCGCAAGTACTACGTGGACCTGCGCATAGCGACCTCGGAGGACATCATGCCGGACGAGGCCGTCTTCGCCGTCAACCAGCATGGCGAGCTGCGCTCCCACTTCGCGCCGGATATCGAAGGCTCCTTGAACAACCGCGAAGCCGCAATCGAAGAGTGCTGCATCCCGGTCTCAGCCCTGTTGAGCGAGGAAGGCACCAGCATGCTCTTCGAGCTCGCAGCCGCCAACGATGGTGCCACCCGTGATGTGGTTGCAGCCTTCAACAACCGCATCCTGCGCCCGCTGTCCGGCTACACCGTGCCGATGATCCGCCTCTCCCGGGAGACGGCAAGCGCCGGTATCGGCTCGATCTTTGCGCAGGTAAATTCGGCTGGTCTGCAGATGGATGTCTTCGATCTGCTCACGGCTGTCTTTGCCTCCGAAGACCCGGACTTCCACCTGGCGGAGGATTGGGCGGCCGTCGAGAAGCAGCTGCGTTCCTTCCCGGCGCTCGACGGCATTGGCCGCAACGAGTTCCTCTCGGCCGTGTCTTTGCTGGTGTCGGGGGAGAAGGGCAACGCTGGTGGTCAGCGCGAAGACATCCTGCAACTGACGCTCGCTGAATACCGCAAGGCCGCGGAGACCCTCGTGATTACCTTCCGTGAGGTCGCCGAGTTCTTGGCTGAGCGTTGCATCCTGTCCCTGGAGCAGGTTCCCTATTCCGAGCAGATTATCCCGCTGGCGGTCATCCTGGCACGTCTGGCTGAGAAGAAGGGCGTGCTATCTACCCAAGACGCCTGGGACCGCCTCAACCAGTGGTTCTGGAGCGGTGTCTTCGGTGAGCTTTACGGCTCCTCGGCCGTCAAGCTGCGCGCTGCCCGTGATGTCGACGAGGTGACCAGCTGGGTTGCCGGCGATACCGAGAGCGTTCCGAAGACGGTGCGCGATGCTTCCTTCCGCGAGTCCCGCTTGCTGTCCGTGGGGGAGAACGACGGCGTATGGCACGGCCTCTACGCTCTGCTCATGGCCCGCGGCGCCAAGGATTGGCGGACGGGGCGCGCCTTCAACCGCCATAGCTTCGAGGAGCTGCAGCCGGGATTCTTCCCGGTCTTCCCGCTTCGCTGGTGCGAGCGCCACGGTATCAGCGGCGTGCTGGCGAACTCCGTGCTCAACCGCACACCGATGGGCAAGCGCACCGAGGTGGTTCTGGACGGGCATTCGCCCGAGCGCTACCTGCCGCGCGTGCAGTCAAAGTCGATCATGGAGGATGCCGAGTTCGATAGTGTGTTGGCCTCCCACGACTTAGATCCGGAGCTGCTGACTGCGAAGACCGCGCACCAGTTCTTCGCCGATCGCCGCGAGCGCTTTGTCGGCATCGTCGAATATGCACTCAACAAGCAGGTGGTGCGCGACGTGGATGAGGCGAACCTTTCCGGCGGCGAGGAGGGCCCGCAGGCCTTTGCGCGTTAAGGTTCCTTCTCCACGTGCGCTACAGGTCGTGCCTGTAGCGCTGCTACTAGTCGTGACGGCCCTGGGCGCTGCGGGCTGTTCCTCGCTGGGGCGGGGCGAGCCGATCCTCACGCAGGACATCACCGCCCTCCCCGAAGCGGACATCGACCTGGCCCGCGCGAGCGAGGAGAACCGCTTGCGGCTTATCGACCCCCAATTCGCCAACGAGGTCACCGTGGTGGGGGACCGCTGGGGCATAGACTCTGCGCGCTTGTTCTTCAAGGAGAGCAATACGCTGATCCTCGCCGAAGAGACGGATGCCGCGGCCCTGCGCGCGGCGACGTTGAGCGTGTCGCAGCGCGTGCCCATGGTGACGTACGATGCGTCGATTCGCCCGCAGATTTCACAGCTGCTCACTGATCTCGACGTAGACCAGCTCCTCGTTATCGGTAACGTTCCGTGGGCCAGCCAGAACGGGCAACTTGAAGTTATCCATGACCCAGGAAACACCAAGGCGCTGGGGGAGTACACCGCTTTTCGCTTCACGTCGAAGGTAGTCATGAAACGCGAGCGCATGGTTGACAACATTGCGCGCTTGGATTCCTCTACGAAGACGGAGCTCAAGGCCGCCTGGGAGCCCCTGCCGCAGCACATAACGAAGGAAAAGATGCCGGCTATTCCAGCCCAGGCGCGCCGCGACGCACAAATGGCGCCGGTGATTGTGGCGACCGCGGAAAGCCCCCTAGCCAACGTGGTCAACGCCACCGCCTACGGTGGCACGGTCTTCGTCATGACCGAGCCAGATCCGTCGGCGACGAAGGCCGGCGCGGCGATAACGGCAGGGTTGTCGGAGGGGCCTATCGTGGCCCTCGGACCGGAATTCGGTTCAGTGACAGAATTCACGCATAAAATCACTCAGGGCTGGAAAGAATAAACTACACTTCTCGGCATCTCCAATTCTGACTAGTAAAGGAAGTTATGTCGAAGCCGGTCGTACTTATCGCCGATAAGCTTGCCGAATCCACTGTTGATGCCCTCGGTGACACCGTTGAGGTTCGCTGGGTTGATGGCCCAAACCGTGAGGAGCTTCTCGCCGCAGTGCCTGAGGCCGATGCGCTCCTCGTCCGCTCCGCCACGACCGTGGACGCGGAGGTTTTGGCCGCCGCAGAGAACCTGAAGATCGTCGGCCGTGCCGGCGTTGGCTTGGACAACGTTGATATCCCCGCTGCTACCGAGCGTGGCGTCATGGTTGTCAACGCGCCGACCTCCAACATCCACTCCGCCTGCGAGCAGGCCATCGCACTGCTTCTCGCCACCGCGCGCCAAGTCCCGGCGGCGGATCAGTCGCTGCGCCAAGGCGAGTGGAAGCGCTCGTCCTTTAAAGGCGTCGAGATCTATGGCAAGACCATCGGCATCGTGGGCTTCGGCCACATCGGCCAGCTCTTTGCCCAGCGCCTGGCGGCCTTTGAGACCACCATCATCGCGCACGATCCTTATGCCAACCCGGCCCGTGCGGCGGCGCTGGGTGTGGAGCTGGTGAGCCTTGAGGAGCTCATGTCCCGCTCTGACTTTGTGACGATCCACCTGCCCAAGACCCCGGAGACCGCCGGCATGTTCGATGCCGAGCTTTTGGCGCAGGCCAAGAAGGGCCAGATCATCATTAACGCCGCCCGCGGCGGCCTCGTCGATGAAGCAGCCCTGGCTGCCTCCATCAAGTCCGGCCACCACCGCGGTGCAGGCTTCGATGTCTATGCTTCCGAGCCCTGCACGGACTCCCCGCTGTTTGAGCTTCCGCAAGTTACCGTGTCCCCGCACTTGGGTGCATCCACGGTCGAAGCGCAGGACCGCGCCGGTACCGACGTCGCCGCCTCCGTGCTGAAGGCGCTGGCCGGCGAGTTCGTCGCGGATGCCGTCAACGTTGAAGGCGGACGGGTCGGCGAGGAGGTCGCCGGCTGGTTGGACCTGACCCGCAAGCTGGGCCTGGTAGCCGGCAACCTGCTGGATGCAGCGCCGGTTGCCGTGGAAGTCGAGGCCTGCGGTGAGCTGGCTAACGAGGATGTCTCGGCTCTTGGTCTGTCTGCTGTTCGCGGACTGTTTTCCGGCGTGGTCTCGGAGGCTGTCACCTTCGTTAACGCAATGAAGATCGCCGAAAGCCGCGGAGTGACCGTGGACGTGAAGACCAACGTGGAGTCGAAGGGCCACCGTTCTTCGGTGCGCGTCAGGGTGATTGGCCCCAACGGCAAGGTATCGCAGCTGACCGGTGCCTTGACCGGCATTGACGGGGTGGAGAAGATTATCCGCATCAACGGCCGCGGCGTCGATATGCGCGCTACCGGCCGCAACCTCTTCTTCTCCTACAAGGATGCCCCGGGCGCGCTGGGTACCGTGGGTACCAAGCTGGGCTCTGCCGGCATCAACATTGTCGCCGCCGCCTTGACCCAGGGCAAGGACGCCTCCGACGCTGTGCTCATTCTGCGCGTCGAGCGCGAGGTACCAGAGGAGCTCGTCGAGGAGATCAACTCGGCGCTGGGGGCTACCTGTCACCAGCTCGATTTGGATGCCTAATCTACACCGCACCTGA
The DNA here is from genome assembly GCF_001808895.1 of Corynebacterium sp. HMSC070E08. Classification (NCBI taxonomy): domain Bacteria; kingdom Bacillati; phylum Actinomycetota; class Actinomycetes; order Mycobacteriales; family Corynebacteriaceae; genus Corynebacterium; species Corynebacterium sp. HMSC070E08. Next base: position 102,853 of record NZ_KV794798.1, on the reverse strand, counting down.
GTGGAGTCCACCGCCCCCTGCAGAGCCAGTCATGGTTCTTCAGGGGGTTTCGGCTTCATGGAGGGCTCGAGGGTGGTACTCTCTCAAGTATCCAATATGTGAGAAAGGAATCCCACAAAATGAAACTTGCAGTGATTGGCGGCGACGGCATTGGCCCCGAGGTAACCGCGGAAGCGCTCAAGGTTCTGCGCGCGGTGCGCGAGGACATCGAGGTGACCGACTACGACCTGGGTGCTCGACGCTACCTGCGCAACGGAGAGCTGCTTACCGACGCCGACCTGGCCTCCCTGCGCGAGCACGACGCCATCCTGCTCGGTGCGATTGGCGCCCCCGGTGAGGTTCCGCCCGGCGTCTTGGAGCGCGGCCTGCTGCTGAAGATGCGTTTTGCGCTCGACCACCACGTTAACCTGCGCCCCTCCAAGTTGTACCCGACGTCTACCTCGCCGTTGGCGAACCCGGGCGATATCGACTTCGTCGTTGTCCGTGAGGGCACCGAAGGTCTGTACTGCGGTAACGGAGGAACTCTGCGCGAGGGCACCGAGCACGAGGTGGCCTCGGAGGTTTCCCAAAACACCCGCTACGGCGTTGAGCGCGTGGTGCGCGATGCCTTCCAACGCGCGATGTCCCGCCGCAAGCACGTCACGCTGGTGCACAAGACCAACGTTTTGGTCAATGCCGGTGGGCTGTGGCAGCGCACCGTGAACGAGGTGGCACAGGAGTTCCCGGAGGTCACCGTGGACTATAACCACATCGATGCCGCAACCATCTACATGGTCACCGATCCCGCGCGTTACGACGTCATCGTGACCGATAACCTCTTTGGTGACATCCTGACTGACCTGGCCGGTGCTGTTACCGGTGGCATCGGCTTGGCCGCCTCCGGAAACATTGACGCCTCCGGTGCGAATCCCTCCATGTTCGAGCCTGTCCACGGTTCTGCCCCGGACATCGCGGGCAAGGGGATTGCGGACCCGACCGCGGCGATCCTCTCGGCCGCGATGCTGCTGCGCCACCTCGGTGACGAGGACAACGCTGTGCGCATTGAAGAGGCCGTTGCTGCCGACGTCTCCTCCCGTGGGGATGCACAGCCAAAGACCACCGAAATTGGTGACCGAATCGCCTCCGCGCTGAGCGCCTAGCACTGTATGGTTGGCGCATGAGCGTCGAAATAGACGAGGTCACTAGCTTCCTCGCCCAGCACGAGCCTTTCTCCCGCCTGCCGGAGGAAGAGCTCACCGCGTTGTCTGCACAGCTGAGCATGATCTACCTGCGCCGCGGGGATGTCCCCGTCCGGCTCGGGGAGGAGAACGCGTTCCTACACATCATCCGCACCGGGGCAATAGATGTTCTGGGAGAGGATGGCGTCCTCCTCGATCGGCGCGAACCCGGGCTGACCTTCGGCTATTCCACGCTGCAGGGCGAGCCGGTTTCTGTCTACGAGATGGTCGCGGTCGAAGACAGTCTGGTCTTCACCCTGCCGCAGCACGCTTTTAGCGAGTGCGCCCAACGCAACCCAGATCTCGCACGCTTCTTTTCGGCCAAGTCGCGCCAGATCCGAGCAGCAGCCCGCGAGCTGTCCGATTCCGCACCGACGGATGTTCTCCGCACGCCGCTGCAGGACCTTATCCGCACCGACGTGCTCACCGCTCCGCCCACCACCACGATCGCGGAAGCCGCTGGCATGATGACTGACCGGAGTGTGTCCTCGCTCCTCGTCGTGGAGCCCGGGAACCAGAACGGCACCCGCCTTAAGGGCATCGTGACGGACCGCGATCTGCGTTCGCGCGTGCTCGCCGTTCACCGGGATCCTGGCCAGGCGGTGGGGGAGATCATGACGCCCAACCCGCTGACGGTATCTGCCGATGCCCCCGCCATGGAGGCGCTGCTGCACATGGCCGAGCGAGGTATCCACCACCTGCCGGTGGTCACCGAGGGCGCATTGCAGGGCATTGTCACGCAGTCGGACGTTACGCGCCTGCTCCATAACGATCCGCTCTACCTCACCGCGGATCTCTCACGGCGCAGCAGTGCCGCTGAGCTTCGTGGCGCTTTTCAGGAAGCCACGCGCCTGGCCGGGCGTTACGTGGAGCGTGGCTCCACCCCGGCGGAAGCCTCCAGCCTGGTCACGCTCGCCGCCGATGCAGTGGCCCGCCGACTGTGCACGCTAGCCGAGGAGGAACTCGGACCCCCGCCGGTCGAGTATGCCTTCGTGGCCGTCGGTTCGCAGGGCCGCCGGGAAATGGCGCTTGCCTCGGATCAGGACAATGCTCTGGTTCTCGCTGATGACTACGATGCCGCGGTACACGGCGACTACTTCGCGCGGATGAGCTCCTTCGTCTGCCAAGGGCTTGCCGACGCCGGCCAAGTTCTCTGCCCCGGCAACATGATGGCGATGAACGAAGAATGGCGGATGACCCGGACCCACTGGATCGATACCTTCCGTAGGTGGATCCGGGAGCCCCAACCGGAGGCTCTGCTCAACGCGCAGATCTTCTTCGATTTCCGTGTCCTCTATGGCAGCGAGGAGCTGGGCCGAGAAGTCCACACTGCTGCCGTAGAAATGGGTAAAGGGGCAACTCGCTTGCACGCGCACCTGGCCAGCTTGGCAGCGCGCCGCGAGCCGCCGCTGACCTTCTTCCGGGGGCTCGTGGTGGAGCGCGATGGCGACTACGCCAACACCCTCGACATCAAGAAGGGCGGGACCGCCGGAATCGTGCAGATGGCCCGGCTCTTCGCCTTGGCTTCCGGCTCGACGGTGGTGGATACCCGCCAGCGTCTCAGAGAAGCCGCCGGTAACGCGGTGAGCCACCAGGGGGCGCAGGAGCTTCTCGACGCCTTTGATTACCTACGCTCCCTCTCCTTCCAACACCAAGCCCACCAGCTGCGCGAGGGACAGCAGCCCAATTACAACATCGGCCCCAAGAGCCTGGGGCGCATGGAACGCGAGCACCTGCGCGATGCCTTCCGGGCGATCAAGTCGATGCAGAATGCCCTCGCGACCAAATACCCGGTGAGGAATATCTAGATGTGGAATCGCTGGAGCCGCCGGGCGGACTGGGGCGCGCCCCCGCGCACCACACCCCTTGATGACGTGGGCTTGTTGGCCGTGGACATGGAGACGACCAGCCTTAACCCCCGCACGGGGAAGATCGTCTCTATTGGCTGGGTTCCGGTTAATGGCAGAACCATCGACTTATCCGGTGCTGGCTATATCGTGGTGCGCGGTGCGCAGGTGGCCGACGACTCGCATGTCCACCTGCTGACCCAAAACGTCATCGACGCCGGAGAGGAGCTGGAGAGCGCCATGGAGCAGTTGCGCCAGGCGGTGCAGGGACGCGCGTTGCTCGCACACTTCTCAGCGCTGGAGGTGGGATTCATTGAGGCGGCATCGCGCGCGGTGTTCGGAGAGCGCCCGCGGCTGAGCGTGGTGGATACCTTTGCATTGGAGCGGCGCCACATGGAGCGCATGGGCACCTACCCGCGCGGCGAGGACCTACGCCTTCCCCGCGTCCGTGAGCGCTATGGTCTGCCCCGCTATGGCAGCCACAATGCGCTGAGTGACGCCTTGGCCTGCGCAGAGCTATACCTGGCGCAGCGGGGGAGCACGCGAGCGGTGGCCTTGGGGGACGTCGTCCAGCGCTGAGATAGACATCGCTTTCTTTGCAACCTTTACTGCAGGCCCCTGATCGTGAGTTAAAAATCCTTGCGAGTAGTATGGCCGTTATGCGTTTAGGACGAATTGCTCACACCGAAGGTATCTGTTTCGCCATCATCGATGGCCCCGCCGACGCCCCGCTGGATCAGCTGGTGGCCAAGGAGATTTCCGGCACCCCGTTTACGCCGCCGGAGCCCACCGGCCGCGAGTGGCCGCTGAGTGAGGTGCGCTTGCTGGCGCCGACCCTGCCGACCAAGGTCGTAGCACTCGGCCGCAACTACGAAGATCACGTCGCGGAGGTCTTCAAGGAGTCTGCCGAGCACCTGCCGCCGACCATCTTCATCAAGCCCTCCACCGCGGTCATTGGCCCGGGCGCACCCATCAAGATTCCGGAGTTCGCTACCAACGTTGAGTTCGAGGGTGAGCTCGCCGTGGTGATCTCCAAGGTGTCAAAGAATATTGATCCAGAGAAGTGGCGCGATCACGTCGTTGGCTACACGATCTGTAACGATGTTTCTTCGCGTGACCTGCAGTTCCAGGATGGCCAGTGGGCACGTGCGAAGGGCATCGACACCTTCTGCCCGCTGGGCCCGTGGATTGAGACGGACTTGGACTGCATCAATCTCGATGACCAGAAGATTAACGCCTACCTCACGCACGATGGCAAGCGTGAGCAGAAGCAGGATTCCAATACGGATCAGATGATTGTGAAGATGGGCCACATCATCGCTGAGATCTCGCAGTCCTACACGCTTCTGCCGGGCGATGTCATCACTACGGGTTCCCCGGCTGGCACGGCACCGATGGTGCCGGGCGATACCATCGAAATTGAGATCCCCGGCGTGGGCAGCCTGGCCAACCCGATTGAGCGCGCTTAGATGCTGCTCTAAAGGTTGAGCGCGCGCAAGATGGTGCGCAGCTTAGCCGTGGTTTCCTGAAGTTCGGCCGTCGGGTCGGAGTCCACGACGATTCCTCCGCCTGCCCACGCGCGGGCGGAGAGGCCATCGCCGGCCACCTCGGCGCACCGGATGGCTACCATGTATTCGCCGTCGCCGGAATCATCGCACCAGCCCACCGCGCCGGCGTAGAAGCCGCGATCGGTTTCAGCGGTTTCGATCAGCGCTTGTGCGGCCTCCGTGGGGGTGCCACAAATAGCAGGGGTGGGGTAGACCAACTCGGCCAACTCGAGCGCAGTGATGTCAGAATCCTTGAGGGTTCCCGCAATCGGGGTGCCCAGATGCCACATCTCATTGGTGGAGGTGAGCTGCGGGGACGTGGGAGCATCGAGGGTCTCGCACAAAGGCTGCAGAATACGGCGGATGTGATCTACCACGAAAGCGTGCTCGCGCAAATCCTTCTCGGAATTGTGCAGGTCCTGACCTGCCATGATGTCGCGTGCTTTATCTGCCTGCCGGGGTGCGGATCCGGCCAAGGGGAAGGCCGTGACTGTTGAACCCTGCTTCTTGATGAGCACCTCCGGGGAAGAGCCCACGAGCATCGCTCCGGGTCGCCCCGCCGGGGTGAGGTCGGCGATGAAACCATCGCGATGGGAGGATAGGTCGATCAGCCGCGCGGCGACGAGGAGCGGATCGACAGGGGCGTTGAACTCAATGTCAACGGCGCGGGCGAGGACTACCTTGTCCAACTTCGACGCCTCGATCGTGGCGATGGCTGCTTCAATGCGGCGAAGGTGTTCCTCCGGTTCCGGATCGAAACCGGTAACCCGCGCGTTGAGCGTGCCGCTGCGGTAGTAGGCATGTGGCTCGAGCGGGCCGTCCTCGCGGATGATGCTGCGCGGGACTGTCAAGGCGGCTGGATCTCCCTTGTGGAAGGGAAGCGCGCCGACGATCATCGGGACCGTGCCGGCACGCAGCTCGGCTACGGCGGCATCGACATCGCTGAAGGTCGCAGCCGAACCTTGGGTACGCACAGACCCCGTCGCGCGGGACAGGAGGAAGTCGGGGGCGGTGGAGGGTCTGTTTTCACACATAAGGAATAACTCTAGTTCCTTCTTTCCTTCTTACCGAAACCAGATCCACTCCTTATGCGGGGTGACCGCCCCTAGGGGACTAGTCGCGGTTGCGCGGGCGGAAGAACTGCACAGCGATGAACAGCCCGATACCGAGGAGAAGCGCAAGGGAACCCATGCCCGCAAGGAAGCCCGCCCAGAAGCCGGCCATCGGTGCGCCATAGCTCATAGCCTGGATGTTTGCGGTTCCAGCCTGCTGTTCCTCCGTGCTTGGGGCGGGGCGCTGCGCCGCGGCGGTATGCTTGGTGCTTCGTTCCTTCTTGGGCGCCGCGGTACTCCCGGACTCTTTCGCGCGAGTAGCAGAGCGCCCGTTCGAGGTGTTCCGATGTGTGGAATCTCTCTGTTGTTCCACAGTGTGGGATGATCCGTTCTGTGGGGCGCGCTGGCCCTGCGTCTCAGGACGTTGGCTTCTTTCAGAAGCATCTGCGGCCGGCTTTTTTTCGGTGCTTCGCGCGGAGCGCTCAGACTGCTTCGAGTCTTTGGCGTCTCTGGACGTGGAGGGCTGCGCGCCGTTGAGGACGGCCTCGGCCTCCTTGAAGGTTTTATCCATCGTCTTGTCTAACTGAGCGATGGACTTAGAGGTGTCGTTGATCTCCTTGGCCAACTGCTGCGGGCGGTTCTTCGCGCTGCCAGAACCAGAGCCCTGCCCAGCGCCGGCACTGGCACCCCAATCCAGTTGACACACCTCGTCGGGCTCCGCTTCACCTACGAGGAATGGAACGTCGATGGAATGCTCCGAGCCGTCGTTGAGCGTAAACGTGAAGGTTGCGGCATAGGCGCCTGGCTCGGTGAAAATGATCCCGGTGTGGCTGTGGAAGTGATCGGGGTAGTCCCAGGTGATGTCTGGGTCTTCCGAATCAAAGAGGACGGTGGGCGCTGCACCCAGGGAGTTTTGGAATCCCACCATACGTCCGCCTTCCGGTGCGCTGTGCAGCGTTAGCGACAGGGTAGCGCCCTCGGCCGTTGCCGGGTCGAGGTAGCTGGTGTTGAAACCAAGCCAGGGGATTGCCGGGTCTTGGGTTTGGGGGATCTGCCAACCACTCGACGGGATATCGCTTCCGGCTGACTCATCGAAGGCGGCATTGCTGCCGACCTCCACGTAGAACTCGCCGGAGTCGTAGTCCTTGCCGGACTCATCGTCGCGGGCGATGAAGGAGATATCGCCAGAATTTCCCACCAGCGCGAGGTCTTGGTGTCCGCGGCTAAAGGCATGCAGGGAGCTGGCATCGCAGGAGGACTCGCCTGCGCGCTCCGCGGCAACAGCGGGCGCTGCAGAAGCAATCATCGTCGGCGAGCTCAGGGCGATAGCGGCGGCAGCGGTCAAGGTTAAGGGACGGATATTCATGCGGACAGGGACTCCTTTGAATTAGATGGGTGCGGGGAGGACGCCGTGGCACGACGAGAATGCAGAAGAGGGGACAGTGCCCACGCCGCGAGGAAGCAAGCAGTAAGCAGCAGTACGATGGTCGCCCCAGCGGGAAGATCGATGGCCCACGCCAGATAGATGCCGAAGAAGCTGCCGAGCGAACCGATGGCCGCGGAGGCGATCATCATCGACCCCAGCGAGTCACAGAGCAGCCGCGCCGTGGCCGCTGGGGTAATGAGTAGGGCGAGCACGAGGACGTTGCCGATGGTGCCCACAGAGATGACCACCGCGCCGGTCACGCAGAGGTAGAGCACGATGTCCAGAGCAAAGACGGGCAGTCCCATCGCGCGGGCAGTTTCTTTGTCCAGGCACGTGGCGGTGAGCTGGGGGCCGAGCAAGACCACGGCCCCAACGATGAGCACCGTGACGGTGAACGCGGTGTAGAGATCTGCACGGGAGACACCCGTCAGCGATCCGAAGAGGAAGCTCGTGAGCGAGGCCGTATAGCCCTCCACCCGGGAGATAATGACCATGCCAAGCGCAAAGGATGCGGCGAAGAAAATACCGATGACGGAGTCCTCGCGGACCGTGCGCCGCTGGGAGAAGCACGCGATGAGCACGGCGACGGTGCAGCCCGCCACGGCGCCGCCGAGCAGCACTGAGCCCTGGAGCACGAAAGCGATAGCCAGACCCGGGAACACCGCGTGGGAGACAGCATCGCCGATAAAGGCCATGCCGCGCAGCACGACGTAGCACCCCACCACCCCGCACACAATTGCAGCGAGGATGGAGATGCCGACCGCGCGGGCCAAAAAGTCCAGGTGCGGGTTGGCCAGGTCCTGGAAAAACTCAACAAGCGAAATGTCGATCATGCCGCCACCCCAATCGCAGAGAGCAGCGGTGAGGAGGCCGATACCCCGAAGGTCTCGCTCCACGGCTGCGGAGTCAGGCGGAGGTCCTCAGCGGGCCCATCCGCGACGATTCCCCGGTTAAAGAGCACCAGGCGCGAACACGAGTGCGCGGCTTCGGAGAGGTTGTGGGTGGACATGACCACGCTGCTTCCCTGGTCGGTGAGTTTCTGGAAAAGAGTCAGTAGCTCCTCGGTGTTGGGAGCGTCGAGTCCGGTGAAGGGTTCGTCGAGAAGCAGCACCTCGGGCTCGCAGGCCAGAGCGCGGGCGATGAGGACGCGCTGGCGTTGGCCGCCGGACAGCTGCGCGATAGGTCGCTGGGCGAACTCTTCCAAATTGGTCAACTCGATGGCGCGGCGGGCAGCCTCCTTGTCAGCTCGGCCCGGCCGCCGGAACCAGCCCACCATTCCCGTGCGCCCGCTGAGCACCGCCTTGGCCACGCTGATGGGGAAGTCCCACTCCACGTCGTGACGCTGCGGGACGTATCCCAACGAGGTGGTGACGTCGATGGTGCCGGTGAAGGGGACCAGCCCCAGGACGGCGCGCATCAGCGTGGTCTTACCGGCTCCGTTCGGCCCGAGAAGCCCAATAAACTCGCCGGGGTTGACGTCGAAGCATGCGCCGTCGATGACCTGGCGGCCAGAAAGCGATACTGCCAGGTCGTTGATTGAGATGAAGGGATTAGCCACGGCGCCCGCCTTTCGCGCGTAGCACCGCAAACACAGCCCCGACGAGGACGAGTAGGCCCGCACCGGCGAGTGCCCAGACCCACACCGGCACCGCGGCGCCCGCCGAGGCATCCGAGGACACGGCGCTCGGATCCCACTGCGCGGCGTGCGCCTGCGCGACGTCGGTGCCTGCACCGACAGCAAAGGTCAACGTGGCCTCGGCAGCGACATCGCTCCCGGCGCTCTCGCCCGCGCCTTGCCCGCTCATGCGCACCCGAACCTGGTGGATGCCGGGTTCGCTAAATACCCAGTTAGCGTGCGTGTGCGTGCCCAGGTCCACCCAGAAACCGTCCGTGGCCCCGGTCGCGGTGGACCACAGCAGCTGCGGTTCTTCGAAGCCACCGTTTTGCAGGAACAGCGAGAACTCGCCCGGCCCTTGGTGGCCCAAGAACTCCATGGTGAGGCCGCGGTCAACGTTGTCCGTTAGCGAGGGCGCCTGGGTATTCCAGCCCAGCCACGGCACGTCGGCTTGTTCTGTTTGGGGAACGACCCACACCTGCGATCCGGGCTCGGCGCCGACAAAGGAAAAGGCTTTGTCCTCCGGAAGGGTGAGTTGGGCATTGTCGCCGACGTCGAAGACTACGTCAGCAGGATCACGCCACACCGGCGTGGCTGCTGAATCGTCGCGGGCGAGGAACTGGGCTTGCCCGTCGACAAGCAACAGCCCGAGGTCCACGTGACCGTGGTCGATGGTGGCCTCTGTTCCAGGTGTGGCGACCTCTTCATCGGCGCTCACGACCTGGGCCAGATCACCGGCCCACGCGGTCACCGGTGCGAAAGCCAGCGCCGCAGCGGTCAGTGTTGCCGCCAGGGACGTGCCTAGTGTGTGGATGGTGCGATTAGACATGAGTTTCCTTCGTGGTGCTGCCTAAGCAGCGGTTGAGTGAGTGTGCGTTGAATCGCAACAGGTCGAGATACGTGGGGACGGTGTCATCGAGAGTGTCGCCGTAGATGGGGCAGACCGCGATCCCAAGGGATTCGGCAGCCTCACGGATGACATCGGCGCTGGCCTGTTGAGTAGGTTCGACGAAGACCGCGGGCAGGCGGAGATTCTCCAACGTGCGGCGCAGGGCGATGACGTCCCGCGGTGAAGGCTCGATGGCCGGGTTGGGAGTGACGAATCCCGCAATATCAAGGCCATAACCTTGTTCCAGGTAGGCATAGCCGTGATGAGGTGTGACCAAGTGCCGGTTGCGCTCCGGGATGTCTTCGATGAGCCGCCGCACCTCCGCGTCCGCGTCGTGCAACTGCTCGATGTAGTCCTGAGCGCGCTCCCGATAGTCCGCGCCGTGGGACGGATCCGCCACGGCCAGCTGCTCGGCGATGACCTCGGCATAGCTGATGCCGTTGGCCGCGTTGTGCCACAGGTGCGGGTCAACCTCACCGTGGATGTGCTTGCCCAGGACCGCCTGCGGCAGCAGGTAGGTCTCGTCACCTGGGCGCCCTAGGAAGCGGTACGCAGGATCCGGCGGAATCTGCTGCAGGGTGGAGTTGGGAATGCTCAACGCCGTGGTGCGCGGGTCGAAACCTTCGCCTTGATCCTCCAAATCGAGCTCGCCCGTGGACAAGTCCGCGGTGATATCTACGTGTCCCGAATCCAGGGAGGTCATTCCATCAGGTGGCTGTACGCCCACGGCCACCGTGAATTCCTGCGGGGAGCTATCCGTTGCGCCAAAAGTGAGACGGTATATGCCCGGCTTGGTGAAGGCCCACGAGACGTGCGTGTGGGCGTTGGCCGGCAGCGTCGTGGAATCGTCGCGTTCGTCCAGACCATCAGCCGTGTTAAAGAGTGCTTCGGGCGTACCAAACGTGGATACGACGTAAGCCGCAACATCGCCTGGCCCCTCGGCATCGAGCAGGCTCATGGTTACGCTCGTTGTACCCGGCTGGGCATTGCGCACACGCAACCCCAGCCAGACGGCATCGAGGGCAACGTTTTCCACCAGCGGCACGAGACGGGCCCCGCGCGTGGACGCTTGGTCCGCTACCTCGGTGACCGGAACATCCGATGATTCCCGCAGCGTCTTCAGCAGGTTCTGCGGCTCGAGGAGAAACCCATTGGCCAGCAGCACATCCGCGTTTGCGACATCCCGCACCGAGCGCAAGCTCGGCTCAAAGGTGTGTGGGTCCTTGCCCGCAGGAATCAACGTGGTCACCGCAGCGTCGTCCCCGGCCACGTGCTTGGCGACGTCCCCCAGAATCGGCGTCGTCGCCACCACCTTGAGCTTCGCATCGTCCCCACTGGCGGTGCTCGCGCAACCACTGAGCGTGGACGCGCCAATAAGCACCGCCGAGAGCAGCGCGATGTGGGGCGTCCGGGTGCGTACTCCGTGCGGCATTAGTCGCGGCCCTTCATGAGTGCGAGACGTGCTAGGGCCAGGCCAAGCACGAGCATGCCGAGGCCCAAGATTCCGATACCCCACGGCAGCAGGTTTTGCCCGCTGTCGTAATAGCCTGCTGCAGCGACCGTGTCCACGTTCTCCGCGGCTGGCGTGGTTTTGTCGACTGCGCGGGCAGGCTTGCGCTCCTTCCTTTCCTTGCGCTCTGAGCGGTCGTTTCGCTCCTTGTCCTGTGCCTTTCGTTCCGCGTTCTTAGTTCCCGCAGCCGACGTCGCACCGCGGGTAGCGCCTCCGGAGCTTCCGCCCCCAGAGCGGGAGCCTGAGTTAGAAGAAGCAGGTTCGTCGGAAGAGGCCCCGCCCAGGGCGGCGTCGTCGAGCTCAGCAGGGCTCTCAGCACCGTGGTCCGTAACCGTTTCTTCCTCCCGGGGCATGGCTTCTGCGTCGCCGACATCCCAGGTATAGGTGACCTGGTTACTCGTGTCCCCGTTGGATTCTGCCTGCACCGTCATGGTGTAGATACCGGGCTCGCTAAAAGCCCAGTTGACGTGTCGGTGTGCCGGGTAGGCCTGGTTGATGACGTCCCCGGACACCAGGTCCAGCGCGCCGGCGTCGGTGACAGGCTGGATATCGCCGAAGCCTGCCGTTTCGAAGACGAAGATATCACCGGGGCCGGTGACCTCAACGAACTCGAAGTTGATGTCGGTGTAGCCAGCCGATTGCGCAGACTGGGTATCCCATCCCGGCCAGAGCAGCGAACTGTCCTGGGTCTGGGGGAGGTAATACGTCGGCACGCCAATTCCATCGATGCCCTCGGTGGCCTCGCTCCAGGCCTCCTCGGCCACTTTGAGGGTGACATCGTTGCCTGGGCGGACGACACCGCTGCCGGTGATGTCTTCCTTCATCGACAAGGTGAGCTCACCGCCGGGGGCGGAGACATAAAAGGCGTCAACGTGCCCGGTGTCGAAAACCTCGCCATCGGCGCGGGCCGGGGCCGGATGGCCCGTAAATACAACTGCCAGCGCCACGGCGATGGCGCAGAGGGCAGCAGTGACTCTGTGCAGCTCTGTGGTGCGGTGCACGCGGTGTCCTTTCTAGCGATGAAGCAGGCCGTTGAGGCGAGACTCAATCTGGCCGCGGTGGTTGTTGTAGAAGTTGAGGAAACCTTGGAACACGATGGCCAAGACAACGGGAAGCACGAGGCCCCACAAACCCTCGAGTTTGGGCATAGAGGACTTCATGTCCTTCTCGCCGCTGGATTTGTTGTCGTTCGGCTTGGTGCTGCCGGGCTTGTCGTTGCCCTCGCCCTTGTTTCCGCCCTTGTTTCCGCCCTCGTTTCCGTCCTTCGCGCTCACGCAGTCCTTGATCGCGGCGTCGCCGGCGGCCACGGTGAGCGTCTGCGGTTCAGAGGCAATCTCCTTGCCGTCTGTAGTGGTAGCCGAGTAGCTGACCTCGAGCTTGTACATGCCCGGCTTCGTAAACGCCCAGTTGGTGTGGGTGTGGGAGGCGAAGGTGGTCTCAATGGAGTAGTCACCTTCGGCGGAGTTGATCAAGGGAGTAAAGCCCTTGCCCAACCCTTCGGTGGTGAATAGGCCCACCTGTGCGCCGTCGGGCATCTCAACGGGCTTGATGTTGAGGGTGACCGTGCCGTCTTTGTAGTCCTGGTAGTCAAGCGCCTGGGTGTTATAACCCGGCCAGATGATGCTCTGCTCTTGGGTTTGGGGGAGCAGGAAGAACTTATCCTCGCCCAGGTAGTCGAAGTCTTTGCCCTTGAGCGCCTCCGGGCGGGGGCGCAGGGCATTGTTGTGGATGGCGAGGACAACGTCATCAAGCGGGCGCTCGACAGTCTTCTTGTCTACGATGGCCGTCTCGTCCTTGAGGCGGGTGCGGAACTTATCGCCGTCACGAGTGACAGCGATATCGACGTGGCCATGGTCGAGCACCGCCTTGTCAACGCACGTACCGGTGTACTTTCCTGCCTCTGGCTTGGTGTTGTTGTCCGGGCTGGTGGAAGGGGCCTTGGAGGTTGTGCCGAGTGCGCCGCGGCCCTCGTATTTCTGCCCAAAGGAGAAGTTCTCGGTGAGCGTGATGCTTCCGGAATCTTGCTTGATGCTCGGGTGCGGGAGGATATCCAGGCGCACGGTATTGCCGTTGAAGCTTGCGTCTGCGCCGACCACAAACTCCGCGCGGCCGTTGCTGATGACCCCGTCGAATTCCACGTCGGGAAGCTCGCTGCCCTTGCTGAAGAAGCCACCATGGACGTAGCCTTCGAGCTTCTTATCGGCGGCCTCAACGATGATGCGTGTTGCGTCCTCGCCCTCCGGAATGGCCCGCGCGGACAGCTCCGGGTTAGATACCGAAACCTCTTGATCGGAGGAGAGCTGGCGGGGGTTGGTGGTCTCTGCCCAGGACTCCGCAGACTTCTTCGAGGTGGTGGAAAGCTCGGCGTTCTCTGAGTAGGCGAACTCCTCGGAGATCCAGCGCGGGCTGCCGTCCTCCGGGGTGTAGACAGCCTGGATCGTGGAGGACTCTGGGCCTAGGAACTCATCGAAGTGTGCTTGACCGTCTTTCACGGGCAGATCGGTGAGGAAGTAGCCGTCAATCAGCAGCGTGAGCGTGCCGTTGCTGCCGCCGGTGAAGTCGATGGAGGAGAGGCGCTCATCCCCATCCTTGTCTCCGGACTTTTTCGGAGCGATGGTCAACCGGTAGTCCTGTGCGCTGGCATCTCCCGCGGTGGCCTTGTCGAACCGCTCCTTGAGTGACGGTGTTGGATCGGCGGCCGGACGCTGACCGCCCACCTGGATGGAGGTGGTGGTCGGTGCGGAAGCGATGAGCTTGCCGTCCTTGTCGCGCGCGGTGGTGCGGTAGGTCAGCTGGTAGCGCCCAGGCTTGGTGAAGACGGTGTAGTTGTGGGTGTGCGTGCCGCTCGTCAGCCAGGCAGAATGCGGGGCACCCTCGGTGGTTCCGAAGAAGCGCTGCAGGCCGCCGGGGCCGGGGTAGTAGCCAAACATCTCTACCTCGCCGGGGCCATCAACGCTGAGGAGGTCGAGAGAAGCGATGTTGTCGCGGAAGTCATCGACAGGCAGCTCGGTGTCCGCACCGAAGCCCATCCATACCGGGTCCAGGCTGCCCTGTACGCGGGCAGGTGCCATGTAGTAGGTCGTGCCAGCCTTTCCGAGGAAGGAAAGTGCCGGGTCCTCGGGGACTGTGAACTGGTATTGGTTGCTTCCGTTCTGGTCCCAGCCTTTGCCCACCCAGGTGACCGTGTCGGCAAGGTCGTGGTTGCTTTCTGCGGAATGGCTCTTGAGGGTGAGAGAATTACCCTCCCAAAACGCCTTGGGGGAGTCGATGTGCGTTTGGGTGGCCACGTGCTTGCCGTCGTCGGGGCCGGCAACGGCGGTAGCGGGAGAGGCGAGGAGTGCGGCGCACGTAAGCAGAGCCGCGTAGCGGGTACGAACCACGATGGGAGACCTTTCTTCAGTTCTTGAACGAGAATTCACTATAGGGAATGGAAACCAGTACCGTTAAGTATGAGGAAAAGGTGCTGCTCAGCCTTAGTGGAAACGGAGTTCAACTACCCCCAAGTGGGGCGGGCGGTGCGGCGATGCGGCGCTGAACTACGATGGTGGGCATGACTGAAAAAACATCCGACGTCCGCGTCCGTTTTTGCCCTTCACCTACCGGCACGCCCCACGTGGGCATGGTCCGCACGGCACTATTCAACTGGGCTTATGCCCGCCACACTGGCGGTACGCTGATCTTCCGCATTGAAGACACCGATGCTGCCCGTGACTCCGAGGAGTCCTACCAGGCCATCATCGACTCCCTGAACTGGCTTGGCCTCGGCTGGGATGAGGGTGTCAACGTCGGTGGCCCGGACGAGCCTTACCGCCAGTCGCAGCGCATGGACATCTACGCCGACGTCCTGCAGAAGCTGAAGGATGGCGGCTACGTCTATCCGGCCTACTCCACCAACGAAGAGGTGCAGGAGCGCCACAAGGCAGCCGGCCGCGACCCGCAGCTGGGCTACGACAACTTCGACCGCGACCTCACCCAGGAGCAGATCGACGCTTTCGAGGCGGAGGGCCGCAAGCCGGTCTGGCGCCTGCGCATGCCGGACAAGGATTGGTCCTGGACCGACCTGGTGCGCGGCGAGATGACCTTCAAATCGGAGACCCAGCCCGACTACGTCGTGGCGCGCTCGAACGGTGCGCCGCTCTATACCCTGGTTAATCCGGTCGACGATGCGCTCATGGGAGTTACCCACGTCCTGCGCGGAGAGGACCTCCTGTCTTCCACGCCGCGCCAGCTCGCCCTCTACGAGGCGCTCGTGGAGCTCGGCATTGCCAAGAAGACGCCTGAGTTTGGCCACCTGCCCTTCGTGATGGGTGAGGGGAACAAGAAGCTGTCCAAGCGTGACCCGCAGTCCAACCTGTTCAATCACCGCGACAACGGCATCATCCCGGAGGGCATGCTCAACTACCTGTCGCTCTTGGGCTGGTCCCTGTCCGCGGACCAGGACATCTTCTCCGTCGACGAGCTCATCGCCAACTTCGACGTCCACGACGTGTTGGGTAACCCGGCTCGCTTCGATCAGAAGAAGCTCGAGGCCATCAACGCGGATCACATTCGCTTGCTGGAGCCGGCAGACTTTGCGCAGCGCCTGCGCGACTATCTCACCGAGTACACCGACTTCCCGGCGGACTATCCGGAGGAGAAGTTCGCTTTCGCCGCAGATCTGGTGCAAACCCGCATCAAGACGCTGTCCGACGCCTATGGCCTCATGTCCTTCCTCACCACGCCGGACACCGAACTGGAGCTGGATGAGAAGGCGGCCCGGAAGAACCTCAAGGAGGATGCGGTCCAGCCGCTGGAGGTTTCCATCGCCAAGCTGGAGGAGCTCGGGGAGTGGAAGACGGAGGAGATTGAGAAGGTTCTCTCCGCCGCGCTTATCGACGACCTCGGCCTCAAGCCCCGCAAGGCCTACGGTGCCCTGCGCGTAGCTATCTCTGGTCAGCAGGTCTCCCCGCCGCTGTTTGAGTCCATGGAGCTGCTGGGCAAGGAGTCCACGCTGGCTCGACTCAAGGCTGCGCAGGCGCTCACGCCGTGGAGCACTGAGTAGTCCTCCTGGGCAGTCTCACAGAGCTGTAATTTCGGGGCGTTAGGTGTCACTCCTAACGCCCCGAAAATGCTTTCTGGCCTGGCGATTTGTGTGTATCGGTAGTGCTGGATATAGTTATAAACCGTTGCAGCGAGCAGCGAGGGGTTAAAGCCCCGAGCTAGTTCGAAGCGACAATGGCCTATGGTGTAATTGGCAACACAACGGTTTCTGGTACCGTCATTCTAGGTTCGAGTCCTGGTAGGCCAGCAGTGATAACTGCGCAAGGTGCAGCAGCACTTCGCAATAAGTCGTCACAGTTCTAAGCCCCGTTCGTCTAGCGGCCTAGGACGCCGGCCTCTCACGCCGGTAACACGGGTTCAAATCCCGTACGGGGTACCACCACAGAGTGGCAAGCACGATGAGCTTGCCGCTCTTTTTTCGTATGATTGGCGACCATGCACTTCTACATTGTTCATGGATACCAAGCCAGCCCAGACAGTCACTGGTTCCCGTGGCTAGAGCGCCTGTTGACCGCCGATGGCCACACCGTTCGAACCATCGCGCTGCCGGAACCGAACGCTCCAAAGCTCGATGAGTGGGTAGAGGCGATACGCAACGATATTGGGCGTCCAAACGCTAATACCTGCATCATCACGCATAGCCTAGGCGGCACCGCGCTGCTGCACTATCTCACGGCCTTGGAGGGCGAGTGGGAGCTTCCTGGGCTCTTCATTGTCTCTGGGTTTGTGGAGAAGCTTCGCGTCATCCCAGAGCTTGACGAGTTCATTGGCCAGGCTCGCATCGACGTGCCTGCTGTCAAGCCCCACATCGCTCACACAGAGGTCTTCGTGTCCACCAACGATGTCCTAGTAGACCCCGCCCTCACACAGCAGCTTGCCGACGCCCTCTCCGCCGTGCCCATCACCATCCACGACGCGGGACATTTCCTTGAAGATGACGGCTATACCGAGTTTCCACAGCTGGGGGATCGCATCACGCGGTGGCTGCACAGTCTATAGTCCCTCAGTCATAGCTTTAAGCGCCTCCACGTGCGCCACGTAAGCCTGTGCGCCCGCCTCCGTGAGCGCGACCCACACGGCGTCCTTCGCGCGGGTAGAACCGTACTCTCGGGTGCGGCTAATGTAGCCGTGATCCTCGAGGTACTTTAGCTGTTTGGACAGCGTATCGGCGGGGAGCTCGGTGAACTCGGCGAGCTTGCTGTACCTCATTTGCCGGCCTGCGGTGGCGCCGGCGGAGTAGAGCGCAGCGCAGATTCTGAGGCGGTTAATCGGGTGGATAACTGGGTCCAGCTCAGGGGATTGGTTGGATGCTTTACTAGGCATTAGCGCCCTTTATGGCCGCGTTGCGGTTCTCGTAGAGCATCCAAGCCGTTGCTGCCGAAACAATGACCCCGCTGGTGATCATCCATGGCCATGTATCAGGCGTCGGCGTGGTGGAGAAAATCATTGCGCCGGGGAGCAGTACGCGTGACCACGTGGCGCGATCGTTTCTCGGTCCCGTGTTGGGGTCGAGCCGCACGAAGGGGTTCGCGATTCTGTCCTTGAGGAGGAAACCGAGAATGAACGTCGGTATGAGGAGTGCGAGTGTGTACCACCAGGACAGCTTGGTTAGCGCAAGACTGATGCCGATACCGAGCGCTACAAGTGCTACCGCCCACCAGCTCTGCGTCCAGGCGGTGCGCTGTTGAACTTCGTCAATGACTTTGAGTTCGTCGTTCATAACCTGACTCCCTTGTTTGCATCTAGTGCAAGTCTAACGGTTGCAATAGCGGCAACTAAAGGGGTGGGTTGCTCGCACGATCTGAGTGGTCTGGTTCTACCCCATACCGGCTAGGAACTTCGGCGAGGTAGTCGGGAAAGTCACAGGAGTACCAGGGGGTGAACCAGTGCTCAATTGGTCTAAGTCCTACCGGTATGCCTTTTCTGGTCATACACTGCAGGTACAACGCATTCCCGACAGAAAGGAGAGCGGATGGCGGAAGCTGAAAATCATCACTATCGCCGACGCGACTCTAGCAGATAGTACTAGGCGGCATCGCCATAATCCACAACTTCTTAAAGCCAACACTCGAGCGAAGTAGGAGCCTTGCACCACATGCTGTTAGCGCACGTGTCCTCCCGAACCTCTAGCGATGACTAACAAGTGCTCCGGCCCCAGCAGCCCACGGCACGCCAGCGGAATAACCACTGATTCGATCCGCGCCCAGGCCTTGAGAGCCAATGTTTCCATCGCAGCCGAAAGCGGCAACGAGGTTCGGGATTTTATCTGTGTAAAAGGTGCTTCTACGTGCCGATTTGTGCAACCTTTTGGGGATCCTATAGTGTTTAGCAAGTCCGCAACGGACAGCTAAGCGAGCCCCGTTCGTCTAGCGGCCTAGGACGCCGGCCTCTCACGCCGGTAACACGGGTTCAAATCCCGTACGGGGTACAACGAAAAGCGCTAAGCCATGCACGTGGCTTAGCGCTTTGCTTCTTTAGCGTGGGTGCTACACGATCATGATTTCCGCGTTGTTACCGCCGGTGCAGCGGATGATCTCGCGGTCGTCGGTCCTGCATGCGAGGTCGTAGGACTGGTGGGTAACCGGACTGGTGACCGAGATTTGTGGTGGGACGTATCCGCGTAGATCTTCCAAAGAGCTTATGGTGAGCCCCATGAGGTGGCCGGCAGTCGAGCGGGCAAAATCACAGCTGGTATTCGGCCCTGCGAGGATGTAGGTGATGTTGTAGCCATCACCTGTCTGGCATACCGTGGCAGGGGTGCCGAAGACATCGACCTTCGCGCCGTTAATCTGCTTCTCTGGCAGCTGCTCGTGGATGTGGTTGATCGAACCAATGCGCGCGGATTCAATTGTTTTCCGGCTTCCAGGTGGCATGACGTACTGTCCGGGCTCTACTCCCTGAAGGTGGGGAGGCGTCGTTTGTGGTGCCTGCCGTTGTGCAGCTTGCTGCTGTGCGCCTTGCTGCTGTGCGCCTGCTTGTCCTTCTGGAGCGGAGCCACCGGGAACGGTGGGCTCGGGGCCTGCAGGCACCTCGGCGTGGGAGTCGTCTTTAAGCGGCTGGAAAGCCGGATAGGTGTTTTTGAATGATGGCTCTGTTGCCTCAGAGGTGGCCGGGGCCGTGTCTGGGGCGGCGGTCTCGGTGGTGGTGGAGGAGCAACCAGCCGCGAGTAGACCCGTGGCGGCTACGGCGGTCAATGCCGTGAGGAATCGGCGTGCGGAGGAAGGGGTCTGCGGGGAAGTCATGACCCCACACTAACGCCCGCCTAGCCATATGGTGGGGGAAAACGGGGAAAGCTGCCCAACCCTCAGTGCAGAACACCGAGTAGGCGGGCAGCAAAAGTCTGTGCTAGCGAGTCTGTGCTAGCACGAGGAGCCTTAGTGGCAGTCCCAGTGACCGTCGTGGGCTGCGTGGCGGTGGCCATCGTGCAAGTAGTCCACGTGATCGCCGTGCGGGATGGCGACGTGACCGCAGCCCTCGCCGTGCTCGTGATCGTGGTCCTCGTGAATGTGGTGCTCGGACGTCTCGCACTCGTCCCAGTGGCCCTCGTGCTCACGGTGGATGTGACCGTCGTGCAGGTAGTCAGTGTGATCGTCGTGCGGGAAGGCAACGTGGCCGCAGCCCTCGCCGTGGGTGTGCGTGTGCTCGTCGTGGATGGTGTGGGTCATGATTCCTCCTCAAAGAATCGGGGGTTTTCACTCCATTTTCAGTAGCTGATAGTTACAGTAAAGCGAATTTTCACTATGTTTTCAATAGTGGGGGTGGGTGGGGTGCCCCACCCTGATGGCTGTGCACGAAGTGAAAGGTGATTCATATGTGAAAAGCGCTAGAGTAGGGAAATGATGAAAAAGTCTCTTCAGCACCGTTCTTCGCGCCTTCTGTCTGGCCTGGCTTCTGTCGTGGGCGCGTGCTCGCTGGCCATTGGGTTTGCTGCCCCCGCAATGGCTGGCGAGGGCGTGCCGGTTACCCAAGGCCAAAAGATTGTCGCCTCCGATGGTTCTCTGTGCAGCATCGGCTATGTTGAGGCCACTCGGGCATGGACCTCGGCGCACTGCGGTCTCAATGGCGAGCAGATGTATAACGACGCAGGTCAGCACGTAGGTACACTGCGCTGGTTCAAGCCCTCGGGTGCGGCGGGGCATGACCTGGCTTATATCCAGTTTGCCGGTGGGACCTACTCTGCGGGAAACCCGCTCACCGGAGATGGAATGGCACCCGTGCCTGGTGAGGGATCAACGGTGTGCTTCGACGGGCAGGCTACCGAGCGCCAGTGTGGCACCGCGGTGCGTGGCCCGGGGCTCTTCCCAGGAATGAACTACGTTGTGGACGTGGCGTTGGCGCCAGGGGACAGCGGTGGAGCAGTCTCCGTGCCGGGGCAGCCGGGTGTGGTGGGCATCTACCAGGGGATCACTCAGGCTAGCCGCGATGGGCAAACCATAACCTTCTCTAATTATGCTCGCATGCCGCGAGCAGACGAGCTGGCGCACTTGCCGCACCAAGGCTGGGTACCGCGTCGCCCCAACCGGGAGCCGGGAAACCCAGTGCGCCTGGTGCAGGAGAGGGGAGAGGCGCTGTCTTCGACGAGTAGCACGGGTCCGGAAGGGTTGCGCGGCCTAGCCATGTACTTCGGGCTGAGCATTTAAACAGCTGGCATCGAGACAGGTGGGAATTAGCGGGAGAGTTTTAGCGTCCCGCTTTCCCCGGAGCGTCGTGGGATAGCGCGGCGGTGAGGCGGGAGGAGGCGTCGACAAGCACGTCAGCGAACTTCTCCGCTGGGGAGGGGCGGAATCGTTCGGCGGAGCCGGAGACAGAGAGTACGGCGATAAAGTTGCCGGCGGCGTCGAAGACGGGGGCGGAAACGGAAGCGAGATTCGACTCGCGCTCCTCGATGGATTCGGAGTAGCCGTTGGTGCGCGCGAGCTCGACATCGTGCTCGCTAAAGAGGGCATTGGGAACGTGTACATCCGCAAAAGCTGCGAAGATGCGGGCGGCTGAGCCGGACGTAAGGGGTAGCTGGCGGCCGACGGGTACGACGTTGTGCAGGCCAATCTCCGGCTCGCGTGTAGCAATGCACGTGCGGGTTGTTCCAGATAGCTCATAGAGCTGTACGGACTCACCGGTGGCCTCAAGGAGCTCTTCCATGATGGGCCCGGCGGTTTCAATGATGCGATCGCGGTTGCCGGGAAGGGCGGGGCCCGCACCCCACTTTCCGTCGGGTGTGCGGGTGAGGATCCGGTGTGCCTCGAGTGCTGTGGCGAGACGGTGTGCGGTTGCTCGGGGCAGGCCGGTGGTCTCACAAAGCTCGTTAAGCGTGGAGGGGCGGTTGGTCGCGGCCATCATGATGGCAACTGCGCGATCCAATACCTTTATTCCTGATACTGCGCTATACTCTCCCATATAATGAAATCTACGTCCCATTAATTGAGATTTCAAGTGGAGAGAAACATGACTGAGAAATTGACACTCGCAGAGAAGGTATGGCGCGACCATGTCGTGCGCAAGGGGGAGAACGGCGAGCCTGATCTCCTCTACATTGACTTCCAGCTCTTGCATGAAGTTACCAGCCCGCAGGCCTTCGACGGTCTGCGCCTGGCTGGACGGACGATGCGGCACCCTGAGTTGCACTTAGCCACGGAGGATCACAACGTTCCCACCGTGGGTATAAAGACCGGAAATCTCCTGGAGATTAAGGACGAAGTTTCCCGTACACAGGTGTCTACCCTTCGCAAGAACTGCGAGGAGTTCGGCGTACGCCTGCATTCGATGGGTGATGCCCAGCAGGGCATTGTCCACACCGTTGGTCCGCAGTTGGGTATCACCCAGCCCGGCATGACCATTGTGTGTGGTGACTCGCACACCTCGACGCACGGCGCCTTCGGCTCCATTGCCATGGGCATCGGTACCTCCGAGGTTGAGCACGTCATGGCCACCCAGACGCTTTCGCTCAAGCCTTTCAAGACGATGGCTATCGAGGTTAGCGGTGAGCTGGCGGAAGGTGTTTCCGCCAAGGACTTGATCTTGGCTATCATCGCCAAGATTGGCACTGGCGGCGGCCAGGGCCACATTATCGAGTACCGCGGCGAGGCCATTCGCAAGATGTCGATGGAAGCGCGCATGACGATCTGCAACATGTCCATCGAGGCTGGTGCCCGCGCCGGCATGGTGGCTCCGGATGAGACCACCTTTGAGTACGTCAAGGGCCGCGAGTTTGCCCCGCAGGGCGAGGACTGGGATGCCGCGGTTGAATACTGGAAGACGCTGCCGACCGACGATGGCGCCGAATTCGACACCGTCGTCGAGATCGATGGCTCCGCCCTCACCCCGTTTGTCACCTGGGGCACCAACCCGGGCCAGGGTCTGCCACTGAGCGCTGTGGTGCCCGACCCGGAGGAGTGTGGTGACGACGGCGAGAAGGCCGCAGTCGAGAAGGCCCTGGCGTACATGGACCTCACGCCGGGCACACCGTTGCGCGATATCCAGATCGATACTGTCTTCCTCGGATCGTGCACGAACGCTCGCATCGAGGACCTGCGCGCCGCCGCCGAGGTAGTCAAGGGGCGTAGCATCGCTTCCGATACCCGCATGATGGTGGTCCCGTCATCGGCCGTGGTCAAGGCACAGGCCGAGGAGGAAGGCTTGGACAAGATCTTCACCGACTTCGGCGCTGAATGGCGTACCGCGGGTTGCTCGATGTGCCTGGGCATGAACCCGGACCAGCTGAAGCCAGGGGAGAGGTCGGCGTCGACAAGCAACCGCAACTTTGAGGGCCGCCAAGGCCCCGGTGGCCGTACCCACCTAGTGTCCCCGGCCGTTGCCGCAGCGACAGCAGTCCTGGGCCACCTGGCCGCACCAGCAGATATCGTCGATGCCGCCGTAGCCGGCGCCTAAGGAAAAGGAGAAGACAATGGAGAAGTTCGTAACTCACACTGGCGTCGGCGTTCCACTGCGAGTGTCCAATGTGGATACCGACCAGATTATTCCTGCGCGCTACCTGAAATCCGTTAAGCGAACCGGCTTTGCCGACGGTCTGTTTTCTAACTGGCGCAGCGACGAGAACTTCATTCTCAACCAGGAACCGTTCAAGGAAGGCTCTGTGCTTTTCGCGGGTCCGGATTTTGGTACCGGTTCCTCTCGTGAGCACGCGGTGTGGGCGCTTGCTGAGTATGGATTCAAGGCGGTGTTTTCCTCCCGCTTCGCCGATATCTTCCGCGGCAACTCTGGCAAGGCCGGACTGCTGACGGGGCTCATGGAGCAAGAAGACATCGAGCTCATCTGGAAGCAGCTGGAGTCCGGTGAAACCGAAACCACCGTTGATTTGGAAGCGCGCACGGTTACCGTTGGCGGCAACAGCTATACCTTTGAGATCGATGACTACACCCGTTGGCGCCTCATGGAGGGACTCGACGACATTGGGCTGACCCTGCGCAATGAGGCCGATATCGAGGCCTTTGAGGACAAGCGCCCGGGATTCAAGCCCCGCGTCGTAGCGTCTTAACGTGAGCAATGGAGGTGTGGGAGCATTCCCCGCCTCCTGTGTCGCCGGACACATTTCGGCGTTAACATCCTCGGCATGAGCAATCCTTATCAAAGCTTTAGCGGGGACAGTGGCAATCAGTTCGGCGGTGCAGGTGGGTATGGCGATTATGACTATCACCAGTCTGGGAGTTACGGCTACCAGCAACCCAACGGCTACGGCTACCAGCAGCCGGGAAGCTTTGGGTACCACCAGCCCGGCGCCGCGCCTGGCAATCCACCAGGCGGGGCCCCGCGCAGCCCATCGACGCCATGGATATTGTGGGCCAAACCTTCAAGGGCTACCTGAAGCAGCCTGTGCCAGGGATGCTGGCCATGCTGGTGCATCTCATTATCTCTTTTGCTCTTCTTCTTGTGCCGGGAACCGTTTTAGGCGGAATCTCCGCAGCGATGGAAGAAAGCGGCAGGGACATTGAACCCCTGGTTCCTACCGTGGGGATACCTCTTATGGTGGTCATGGCGCTAGCCGCCTACGCTTATCTCTGCTGGATGATGGCGAACCTCTTCAATGGTTCCCGGAAGATCGCTGATGGGGAGAAGGTCACCTTCCGCGACTACTTTAGGTTCGCCCAGCTGAGCGGGTGCGCAGGCGTCGAGGCGTGCTTCTTTATTCTGGTAATGATCGGAACTGTTGCGGGCGGATTCCCCGGGCTGATTCTCTATGCGCTCCTGTGGCCAGCGCCCGCGATCAAGGCGGATAACCCAGATAAGCCGCTCATCGATTGCTTCCGGGAGGCTATCAACCTGGTCATGGAAAATCTAGGGCAGTCGCTGCTCTTTATCTTGGTGGGCTCCTTGATCGTGAGCTTCGTCATATTTATCCCTATCGTAGGGGTGCTCGCGGCGTATCCAATCTGGGCGCTGGGAATGCTCCTCTTCACGCGAGCGATGCAGCGCCGCCCTGCAGCGCGGTGGGAATAAGGCAGCAGGGCAGCACTGAAGCTCCTGAGAGACGGCGGCGATGCCGTACTTAGCGCACAGGAAGCGGGCTAGCCAGGTAGTCCGCCCCGGTAAGCTCGCCGTCGTTGAAGGAAAGAACCCACACCGACGCCTTCTTGAACTTGAGTTCTTCGATTGGTTCTTGAATGAACTTCGGTGCGTAGGACTCGATGATGCCGGGAATGGTCAGCCCTTGGCTCACGATGACCGGAACGCCGCCGCCGTCGACCACGCGCTGGAAGGCAGCACGTGCGTCCTCTGGTGATTCGACGAAAACATCATCGCCGAAAGCCTTGTTAACGGCGATGTCCATGCCGAGTTCATCGGCCAGCGGGGCAGCGGTGTGCTGGCAGCGCTGCGGCGGGGCGCTATAAATGGCGGTCGGATGGAAAGGCGTGAGCATCGGCACGAGCATCTCCGCCTGGCGGCGCCCCTTCTTATCCAGCGGGCGCAGGTCATCATCGCCCTCCCAGGTGCGGCGCTGGTGCGCGCGTGCGTGGCGCACGTAGAGAACACGGGTCGTAGGCGCGAGGCGCAGGCGCTTCTTGGCCTTGGCCAAGACCTGAGCATCAACGTCATAGGAGAGCAATGCGCAGGCATCATCGATCTTCATCCAGCGCAGCTCGTCGGTTTCCTGATTCGGGGTGTACTCGCCATCGAGCACTTGCGCCAGCCAGTAGTAGACCACCTTGGTGCGGCCCTGTACTGGGTAAGCTACTTTGCCGATGAGTTTGCCCAAGCGCACGGTATAACCGGTTTCCTCGAGGATCTCGCGCGCGGCGGTAACAGGAAGGGATTCGCCCGGATCCACCTTGCCCTTGGGCAGTGACCAATCGTCATAGTGCGGGCGATGAATGAGGGCGACTTCCGGATCGTGCGGGTCACCGCGCCAGAGAACCGCGCCGGCGGCCAGGGTCGTGCGCTTAAACTCATCGGCCGGATCGACGGGCACTTCTTGGTGTCGACCGGAAATAAAGACCTCGGATTTAATGTCTTTGTCCGTCTCGTGCATGTTCTTTGCCTTGGGCATGCTGCTCCTTTTGCGCCAGTAGCTTCTAACCTTTTCCATTTTCCTCCACTTACTGCCGCGATGCAGCCTTACGCGCCGAGCGTGCTTTAATGGGGAAAGCCGATAAACCGGGAATCTACAGTGAGGTGGCACATAGTGAACGTAGCAGTATTGGGTGCGGGCTCGTGGGGAACTACGCTGGCAAAGGTTTTTGCCGATGCCGGCAATGACGTCCGCTTGTGGGCGCGCCGTGAAGAGCTAGCCCAGGCCATCAATGCACGCCACGAGAACCCGGATTATCTCCCAGATCTCCCGTTGCCCGCCTCCATCCGCGCTACCACCGATCCAGCTGATGCGCTGGAGGATGCGGACATCGTCATCTTCGGCGTCCCCTCGCAGACCTTGCGGTCCAACCTAGAGAAATGGTCGCCGCTGCTGCCGGAGGATGCAACTTTAGTATCAATTTCCAAGGGCGTGGAGAAGTCCACCCTTAGCCTGATGAGCGAGGTGATTGCCGATGCCGCAGGGGTTTCCCCCGACCGCATTGCGGTGCTCTCCGGGCCTAACTTGGCCAAGGAGGTGGCCCAGGAGCAGCCGGCAGCCACGGTTATTGCGTGCCGCGACGCCGACCGTGCCAAGGCTGTCCAGCATGCCGCCGCAGCACCCTATTTCCGGCCCTATACCAACACCGATGTCATCGGCGCAGAAATTGGCGGCGCCTGCAAGAACGTGATTGCACTTGCCTGCGGCATGGCTGCGGGTAAGGGACTGGGAAACAACACCATGGCCAGCATCATCACCCGAGGTCTCGCGGAGATTACTCGTCTCGGCGTGAAGCTGGGAGCGGACCCGTTCACCTTCTCCGGTCTGGCCGGTATGGGCGACCTCGTGGCAACCTGTAGCTCGACGTTGTCCCGCAACCGCACCTTTGGCTACCGCCTCGGCCAGGGCGGCACCCTGGAGGAAGCCACAGCCGCCACCAACGGGCAGGTAGCGGAAGGCGTTATCTCTTCCGATTCCATCTTTAGGCTGGCGCAGCGTGCGGGCGTAGAGATGCCGATTACCCAAGCGGTCTATGGTGTGTGCCACCGTGGGGTGACTGTCGACGACATGATCGTGGCTCTGATGGGTCGCACCAAGAAAGCTGAGTAAAGCCGAGTAAAGTTGCTCGGTATGACTGAAGCGAAACCTGTGCGCGTTGCCGTTGTGTACGGCGGGCGCAGCTCCGAGCATTCAGTGTCGTGCATCTCCGCCGGCGCAATCATGGAGCACCTTGACCCAGACAAGTACGAGGTTGTGCCGATCGGCATCACGCGAGAGGGCACGTGGACTCAGGGCAGTCGGGAGGGCCTCGGCATCGTCGATGGGCGCCTGCCCGAGGTAGAGCTGCACGATGAGCTGGCGCTTTCCCTGAACCCCGCCACGCGCGGACGCATCCACAACGTCACTCGCCATGAGCACTACACCGAAGTGGATGTCATTGTGCCAGTTCTCCATGGCCCCTACGGTGAAGATGGGACGGTCCAGGGGCTTTTCGAGCTCTCCGGCATCCCTTACGTGGGCGCGGGCGTGCTGGCCTCGGCCGTGGGAATGGACAAGGAATTCACCAAGAAGCTTCTGGTCGCGGAAGGTCTGCCTGTGGCACCTCAAGAGGTGCTCACTGGGGAGGCCACGCTGAGCGACGCCCAAAAGGAGCGCCTCGGCCTGCCCGTCTTTGTGAAACCGGCGCGCGGTGGCTCCTCCATCGGTGTGTCCAAGGTTTCTGCGTGGGAGGATCTCGCGGACGCGCTGGCTCTGGCCTACGAGTCCGATGACAAGGTCCTCGTCGAGCCGGAAATTCGCGGTGCAGAGGTGGAAGTGGGCGTCCTTGAGCACCCAGACGGTAGCCTCCGGGCCTCCGTTCCAGCCAAACTTTTGGGCACTACGGAGTCCGAAGAAGGCTTTTATGACTTCGATGCCAAGTACATCGACGAGGGCGTTTCGGCGGAAATCCCTGCGCCGTTGAGCGAAGAATTAACCGCTGAGCTTCGCCAGCGCGCTATTGAGGCTTTCCGTGCTCTGGGCGCTGCCGGCCTGTCCCGCGTGGATTTCTTCGTCAGCGAGGATTCCTACTGCATTAACGAGGTGAACACATTCCCCGGCTTCACACCCATCTCGATGTACCCCCAGGTATTCGCCGCCGTGGGTGTGGGCTATGCCGAGCTACTGGATACCCTCATCCAAACCGCGCTCGCGCGTTCCTAGTCTTTAGCCCGCCTAGTCCCTAAGCTGAGTGCGAAGGGCCGGCGGTGGTCGCGCAAGCCGCGGTCCCTACTGGGAAGGGGTGGCGGCCACGAGGGCGTCGCTCAGCCGCACTAGCGCGGAATTGGCTGCCTCCTGCGGAGCAGATAGTGCGAGATCCTCCGCCCGGCCGAGCGCGAACCACGTGCCGGCCGTGGTGCCCTCTGCCAGGGCGGTGTCCTCGAACCAGGGCACGTCATTGACCTGCTGCAGCTGGACACCTGCGCGGTAGTTTTCTGGGGCTGCCACACCACAGCGCACGACGATTTCTTCCTGGCCCGGCGCACTGTAGACCCAGGTGTTCTTGTCACCGACATCTTCGCGGCGCGAGTAGCCCTCCGCGAGGGTCTCCGGCAGGGCCTTTTCCAGCCGGCTGCACATGGAATCTGGGCCCGCCTTCAGCTGCGATAGAGGGGCGGCATTGGGCTGTTGCTGTTTCTGTTCCAAGTGGCCAAGGGCATCACCAAGGCCCTCCGGGGCGTCGTCCTGCGCGTTGTCGGAGGTGGTGGTGACCGCGACGGCGGGAACACGCTTGGTGCTGTACCACGTCGTAAGATTAGAGCCTGGAGTGGCGTCGATAACCTGCAGCCAGGATTCGCCGTCGGCCTCGACGGTCTGGGAATACTCAGTGTATTGCTGCGGCAAGTCAACACCGCAGCGCAGCGTTATCTTGTCCTCCGAGCTCTTCGCCCACGCCGCAGCACCCGCGGGAGCCGGCTCAACGAGATCGACGCGTGGGTACCCCAGTAGTGTGTCCGGCAGCGCCTCGACCACGGCGGCACACTCGGGGGAATCCGCGGCCTCAGATGGGGTGGGAGGCAGCGCCACCGGTTGCTGGGCAGCGGTGGTGAAGACGTATTTTGCCCCAAAAATCACCGCGAAGACCATCGCGATGGCGATCCCGAGTGAGACGTAGATTGCGGTGCGGTTAAATTGGGTATCCATAGGGGCTTATCCTATCGCTGATAGTCCAGGAAGAACGAACGTGGACGGTGCGCACGCGTATAGTGCGTGGCCCGCGCAACACAAAGGAGTCCGTGACGGTGGGTTTATCGCATACCCTCGACCAGGCCGGTGAGCGGCAAGTCATCCATGAGATTGTCACCGCCGCCCCGAGCGCGCTCAATGGTGACGATGCCGCGGTGCTGTACCCGGCAGCGCCCAATTCCCGCACGGTGGCAGCGACAGACATGATGGTAGAAGGCAGGCATTTCCGCCGGGATTGGTCGACCGCTGCAGAAATTGGGCAAAAGGCCATCGTGCGCAATTTCGCCGATATCGAGGCGATGGGTGCCCGGCCCACCGCAGCACTGCTGGCTATTGCCGCCCCAGGGGAGACCCCGGTGGATTTCGTGCGGGGGATTGCGCAGGGCATCGCTGAGCGCTGCGCGGTCTATAACGCAGAGCTGGTCGGCGGCGACCTTACCCGCAGCGACAGCTTGGTCATCAGTGTCACGGCGATGGGCTCCTTGGGAGGAAGTGGAGCGCCGTTGACCCTGGATGGAGCACGCGCGGGCCAAAAGCTGGTGGCACACGGCAAGATTGGCTACTCCGGAGCGGGCCTTGCTCTGCTCCAGCGCTTTGGCCGCGCGCTGCCCCCGGAACTAGAGGAGCTGTGGCCGCTGGTCGACGCCCACTGTGCCCCCACCCTGAGCCCTGGGCGTGGGGTTATCGCTCGGGCAACGGGTTCGACCGCGATGACAGATAATTCGGATGGCTTAGTGCGTGATGTGGGGCATTTGGCACAACGCTCCGGGGTGCGCATCGACCTCGACCGCGCAGCTATTGCC
The DNA here is from genome assembly GCF_001808895.1 of Corynebacterium sp. HMSC070E08. Taxonomy (NCBI): domain Bacteria; kingdom Bacillati; phylum Actinomycetota; class Actinomycetes; order Mycobacteriales; family Corynebacteriaceae; genus Corynebacterium; species Corynebacterium sp. HMSC070E08. Next base: position 73,162 of record NZ_KV794798.1, on the reverse strand, counting down.
CCGGATCCGCTCCTGGCTGCTGCCGGCGCGGTGCTCGATATTGATCCCTGGGAATGGGTCCTGACGGGAGGGGAGGACCACACGTTGTTGGCCACCACCTACAAGGCCGCTCCCTCTGGGTTTCGGGAAGTGGGCCGGGTGATGCGCGGTACCGGTGTCACCATCGACGGAGAAGAGCCTCGCTACCGCGAAGGCTGGGAGGGATTCGCGTGAGCCACATCGATACCTCTCGCATTCACTATTCGTGGATGCCCCACATCCGGCAAGCGCTGGAGGAGAATCTGCCGCGCCTTGAGCAGCAGATCGGCCAAGACTTCCTGCCCCCGGCCGAGGACGTATTCGCTGCCTTGTCGCTGCCCCTCGATGACGTACGTGTCCTCATCGTGGGCCAGGATCCCTATCCCACCCCGGGCCATGCCATGGGCTTGTCCTTTTCTACGCGCCCCGGGGTGCCGGCTCCCCGCTCGTTGCAGAATATTTACGCCGAGCTTCACGACGACCTCGGGATCACCGGCCGCGCGGATGGGGACCTGCGGGCGTGGTTTGACCAGGGCGTGCTGCTGCTTAACCGAGTGCTTACCGTGGCCCCGGGCCAGGCCGGCTCGCACCGCAGGCTTGGGTGGGAAGCGATTACGGAGGCCGCCATCAGAGCACTGGCGGGGCGCGATATCGTGGCCATTCTATGGGGCCGCGATGCCCAAGCCTGCCAGGCCTTCCTGCCCGGTACAGAGTGCATTACCTCCCCGCATCCTTCGCCGCTGTCAGCGCGGCGTGGATTCTTTGGATCGCGTCCTTTTTCGCGGGCAAATGCGGCCTTAGGGGCCCGTGGAGTCTCGGCAGTGGACTGGCGCTTGTAGACTAGCCACCATGTCTTATCCCGCCGAGTTGGATGCCCGTGGCCTGCACGAGTGGGCCGCGCGAACCGTTAAGGAGCTACAGCGCCGCCGCGCCGAGATTAACGCCCTCAACGTGTTCCCGGTGGCCGATTCTGACACGGGTTCCAACATGGCGCACACCATGGAATCTGCTCTGGCGGAGGCCAATAAAGGCGAGATGGACGTGGCTGAAGCCCTAGCCATCGGTTCGGTACGCGGAGCTCGCGGCAATTCCGGGATGGTGCTGTCCCAGGTATTGCGCGGGGTGGCTGACGCCACGACGGATTCGCGGGTGGATGGTTCGGTCTTGGCGGATGCCCTCTCGCTGGCCGTCACGCTGGTGGACCGTGCTCTGGTCTCTCCAGTGGAAGGCACCATCATCACCGTGCTGCGTACCTCGGCCGCCGCTGCCAGCAAGGCCGCCGAGCAGCCCGGCGCGCAGCTGCACGGAATCTTGGTCGCGGCGGTCAACGCCGCCCGGCAAGCCCTAGCGGAGACCCCTTCCCAGCTGCCGGCGCTGCGCGAGGCTGGTGTCGTAGACGCCGGCGGAGCCGGCTTCGTCATCTTGTTGGAATGCTTGCTGGCCCAGCTCACCGGTGAAGAGACCGCGCCCCAACCTGTGGCTATGGAACCTGAAGGGGCAGAGCCCACGCCGAGCGAATCGGTACCGTCTCACGGAGAGAAATGTGCCGCGCCACAGACTGGGGCGGGCGCGGAGATTGAAGTCATCTTCTTCTTCGAGGGAGACCTCGCCCAGATCGAGGAGACACTTAACCCGCTGGGCAATAGCCTCGTTATCGCGCGAGCCACGGAGGATTCGGCGAGCGTACATATCCATAGCGTTCAAGCCGGTGCAGTCATAGAGCAAGCCTATGGCCTCGGAAACGTCAGTAACCTTCGCCTCGAGGTGCTTCCCTCCGTCGGCGATACAGAGGCCGGCGAAATGCAGTCTGCCGACCGTGCCGGGCGGCGCATCTTCGCCGCAGTCCCCGAAGGAGCCGCGCGGGAGCTTTTTGAAAAGGCCGGGGCGGATACCGTCAAGCCCGGCGACGGCCCTCGCGCCGCGAAGGCGGGTGATCTCTTCTTACCCAACGGTTACGGCGGAGCGCCCGGTACAGCCACGCTTATCCCGACTGATTCCCTCGTGTCCGGGCTCGCCGCGCTGTCGGTCTACTCACCGGGTTCCGCCCACACCGCCGAGGCAGTGGCCGCCATGGCGGATGCCGCACGCTCAATGCGGGTGGTGCATCCGGATACAGAATCCCTCGACGGGATTGTGGCGTCGTGCCGCAGCCAATTGGCTTACGGCGGGGAGCAGATCACCGTGCTCACCGGACTCGAGATTGATGAGGAAGAGCTGGCGCAGCTCCTTGGCGTCGACGTGGTGGTGCTGCGAGTAGCTGGGCTGCGTACCGAGATCGGGGTGGAGTAAGCCATGCTGGGGTGGCAGGATGACCGTGCGCTGACGGAGATTCTGGCAAAGAAGGATGCCTCAGCGATCAAGCGAGCCTTCGGGTACACCACGTGCGGTGAGCTGCTCAGCCACTATCCACGCGACTACATCCGCCACAACAAGGACGTCGGCCTCGGCGGTGCCGAGGACGGTGACCACGTCACCATCACCGGTGTCATTGAGGATGTCCGCGTCAAGCACACCTCCAAAGCCATGGTCTTTATTCTCTACATGGATAGTGGAGTCCAGGCTTCGTTCTTTAACGCGCACTACGTGCAGCGCGTGCTGGGGCGCGGCATGCGCGTCATGCTGTCTGGCAAGCTGAAGTACTTTCGGGGATATCCCAGCCTGCAGCACCCTGACTTCCTCATCCTCGACCCCGGCCGTTATCAGGAATCCTTGCTGGATAGCACGTCCGGGCAGGGGACGGGCTCGCTGAAGAAGCTCTCCCAATTCGGGTCGCTGGAGACCTTCCTGCAGCGCGAGTGGATCCCCGTGTACCCAGCCAGCGGGAAGGTGACGTCGTGGTACATCATGGGTGCTATCCACAAGGTGCTGGAACACACGCCTTCGATTCCGGAGCCACTGGACTACCGCATGATGGTGACGCTGGACCAAGCCGTCCGCGAGATCCACGAACCGGGTGAGCACGGGCCCGAACGCGCCATCCAACGTTTGAAATACAATGAGGCGCTGTCGATTGGGCTGGTTATGGCCCTGCGCCAGCGCGATGTCAAGGCGCGTACGGCAACCCCGATGCCAGCGATTTTGGAGGGCTACCGCGACGAACTGCTCAGCGAGCTGCCCTTTGAACTGACTGCGGGCCAGCGCCGCGTCATCGCGGAGATCGACGCGGACCTGTGTGGCACCGCGCCCATGATGCGTCTGCTGCAGGGCGAGGTGGGCTCGGGCAAGACCTTGGTGGCCACGTGCGCCATGCTGCAGGCGGTCGACGCCGGTAAGCAGGCCGCCCTTCTCGCGCCGACGGAGGTGCTGGCGGCGCAGCATGGGGCGTCGATTAGCGCCAGCGTTCCCGAGGGCGTCACCGTCACCGTGTTGACCGGCTCGATGAAGACGGCGGAGAAGCGGCAGGCGCTGCTGGAGATTGTCTCCGGCGAGGCCGATATCGTCATCGGAACGCATGCCATCATCCAAGACACGGTGGAGTTCTTTGACTTGGGCCTCGTCATCGTGGATGAGCAGCACCGTTTCGGCGTGGAGCAGCGCGATAGCCTGCGCACCAAGACCCGGGAGGGCACGAGTCCCCACCTGCTGGTCATGACGGCGACACCGATCCCGCGCACGATTGCCATGACCGTCTTCGGTGATTTGGCCGTGTCCACTCTCAAGGAGCTGCCTGGCGGGCGAAAGCCCATTTTGTCCGCGGTGGTGCCCGAATGGAAACCGGAATGGGTGCGCCGCGCTATCGAAAGAATCCGCGAAGAGGTAGAAAAGGGGCACCAGGCCTATATCGTCTGCCCGCGGATTGAAGGAGAGGGCGGCGTGGAAACGATGTCCGTACAGCTGCGCAACCTGCCGCTGCGGGGTCTGCGGGTGGAGATGCTCCACGGCAAAATGCCCGATAAGGATGAGGTCATGGAGCGCTTCGCCCGCGGGGAAATCGACGTCCTCGTGGCGACGACCGTCATCGAGGTTGGCGTCGACGTGCCCAACGCCACCGTGATGCTCATCCGCGAATCGGAGAATTTTGGCGTCTCGCAGTTGCACCAGTTGCGTGGGCGCGTGGGGCGCGGTGGTAACGACTCCGTGTGCTTGCTGCATACCACCGCCGAGCCCGACAGTAAGTCCTACCGGCGCATCCAGGCCATAGCTGATACGCCGTCCGGTTTTGATTTGGCGGAGCTGGATCTTCGGCAGCGCCACGAAGGGGACATCCTAGGAACGCTGCAATCTGGCACCAAACGCACTCTGAAGCTGCTGGATCTCAGCCATGATAGGGACATTGTTGAGCGCACGCATGCTGATGCTGCCGCATTGGTGGAGCGCAATCCCGAGCTAGCGGAGGAGTTGACACACAATTTGAGTGCGGATGAGCAGGAGTTTTTGGAGAAGAACTAGGCAAGTCACCGCGCGCAGCTGTGGGGAGATAGGGTAGAGGCCATGACCAGAATCATCGCTGGGGAGGCCCGGGGGCGCACCATCAAGGTGCCGGAAGCCGGGACTAGACCTACCTCTGACCGTGCCCGCGAGGGCCTTTTCTCATCGTTGAACGTGCGTTGGGGTTTCATCGACTCCCGCGTGCTGGACCTTTTTGCTGGGTCCGGTGCCTTAGGTCTGGAGGCAGCCAGCCGCGGCGCTGAGGAAGTGGTCTTGGTGGAAAACAATCCCGCGGCGGTGAAGATCATCCGGCACAACATAGGGGTGGTGAAGCACCCGCGCGTCGAGGTACGCGAGATGAAGGCCTCGTCCTATCTAGCGACCGCCCCGCGCGGGTATTTCGATATGGTGCTCGCGGATCCTCCCTATGAGTTCGATGATGTGGATGGGCTGTTGGCCGCGATCGAACCGGTGTTGGATGATGCCGCAATCGTCGTCATCGAACGCCATGTGGATTCCCCACAGACACAGTGGCCGGAAGGCTTTGAGCCCACCGGCCAGAAGCTCAAGAAACGGACCTTCGGCATCGCGCGTTTTGATATGGCGATTTATCACCGCGCTGAGGACAGCGACTACAGCGACAACGCGGGTAGCGAAGACACCGCCATGACCGAAATCAAGGAGGATTAGCCATGCCCACCCACGCCGTCTGCCCGGGATCTTTCGACCCCATCACGCTAGGCCATGTTGACGTGTTCAACCGCGCCAGCGAATTGTTTGACAAGGTCACGGTGCTGGTGACGGGAAACCCCGATAAGCCATCCGGGCTATTTAGCGTGGAGGAGCGCGTGGATCTCATCCGCCGTACCGTCGCGCCAGAGATCCAGGTGGACTGGTGGGGCGGCCTGCTCGTGGACTACACCAGTGCCCATGGCATCGACACCATTGTCAAAGGCCTGCGCTCCTCCTTGGACTATGAGTATGAGCTGCCGATGGCACAGATGAACCGGCGCCTTTCCGGAATCGATACGGTCTTCTTGCTCACTGATGAAAAGTACGGCTATATCTCCTCCTCCCTGTGTAAGCAGGTGGCACAGTACGGCGGTGATGTCACGGGCATGTTCCCAGAGCACGTTGCGGCCGCCGTGATGGAACGCTACCGAGGCTAAGGAGACATGTCTGTACTGGCAATACCTTTCGTCGTCCTCGTTACCGTCATAGTGGGCTCCTGCCTGCAGCGAGTCTCCGGCATGGGGTTGGGCCTCATTGGCGGGCCCATCTTGACGCTCTTCCTCGGCCCCGTGGAAGGCATCATGGTCATCAACGTTTTGGCCTGCATTAACGCCATCCTCACGACCTATTCGATGCGCGAGAATGTGGCGTGGGATAAGTGGCTGCGCATCGGCCCCTTCATGGTCCTCGGCTCAATCCCGGCGGCGCTGCTTATCGCGCGCATCGATACCTCGGCGTTATTGGTGCTCGTGGGCGCCGCCTTGTTGATCGCGCTGGGCGTGGTGGTCTTCGGCCGCAAATTCGTCCCAGAGATGCGGGGGACGGGGCCCGCGATCTCCGCGGGTATCTTGGGCGGTTTTACCAATACCCTGGCCGGCGTCGCCGGCCCCGTCATCACCGTGTACGCCCAGGCTGCGCGGTGGCCTAAGTCAATCCTCGCCGCGACCCTGCAACCCTGCTTTGTCATCGGCGGATTGTCCTCTGTTCTGACGAAGTACTTCCTGGGCTCCGGCGGTTTCGAGGGCCTGCACTGGCTGGTGTGGCCTTGCGGAATAATCGGCATGTGCGTCGGCATCCTTGTAGGCAAGAAGATCGCCGGGCACGTCTCGCGGGAGAAAGCCCACACGCTGTCGCTGGCGCTGGCTAGCCTGGGAGCGCTGAGTGCTCTGCTGCGCGGTCTTTCCACGCTGGGCGCTTAAAACACTGCCTGGGTAAGGTGGACCCATGGCGAAGTTCAAGATTGAAGACGCGCTCTCCCTGCGCGCAGGCAAGAATTTTCAGATCGACTCGGTCGATGCCTCCGCAACCCCCGGCTTCGACGGTGACAAGGACGAGCTCGATGCCCGTTTCACCAAGTACGATGACGAGCTCTATGAACTGCAGGAGCGGCTCTTTGCCAACGGTCGCAGCTATGGTGAGGACGCCCCAGCGGTGCTCATTGTGTTGCAGGGAATGGATACCTCGGGCAAGGGCGGTGCTATTCGCCACGTGCTCAGCACCTTCGACCCGCAGGGAACCACCACGGTTGGTTTCGGAAAGCCCACCGAGGAAGAGCTGGAACATGACTTCTTGTGGCGCATCCGCAAGCACGACCCGCAGCCGGGACAGATTGTGGCCTTTGACCGCTCCCACTACGAAGACGTCCTCATTCAGCGCGTGCACGAGTGGGTCGACGAAGAAGAAGTGGACCGCCGCATCGAGGCTATCCGGGATTATGAGCTCGACCTGACAGCGAAGGGTGTCAAGGTCATCAAGATCTTCCTACACCTGTCCAAGGAAGCCCAGAAGGAGAATCTGCTGGAGCGCACGGAGCGGGAAGACAAGTTCTGGAAATACGATCCCGCCGATGTGGAGGAGCGCGCCTATTGGGATAAGTACATGGCGGCCTACCAGGACGCCATCCAGCGCACGGATGAAAACTATGCGCCCTGGTATGTCATTCCTACCGATAACAAGAAATACGCCCGCATGGCGCTGAAGTTCCTCATCGTGGATCTCCTACGCCATCTTGACCTCGAATGGCCGGCGCCCGACTTCGACCCGGAGGTGGAGCGCCAGCGCATCGAGGACGCCGACTAAGAACTAGTCGCTCTGTGCCTCATCGACGTCGCTGGCGAGCTCACGGGCGGCGGCGTTGAAACTATCGAGGACGGACAACAGCGCTTCCTGGGCATTGATAATTCCCAGGTTGAGGGCGTGGAAGAGCTGGTCCTCGTTCAGACCCGCCGTGGTGACGAAGCAGGCATCACCACGCAGCTCCACCTCATCCTCAACGAGGCCAACGATCGCGCGCCCATCGAAGGCACTGGAATTGAACTCGTTGCACAAGACGTGGAAGATCGGGAGCATGTCCGCGTCGAGCTGCGTCGGCAGCACGCATTCTATGCGCACGAGGCCATCGTCGACGGTGATAACCCAATCAAGGTCATTGAGGCGGGCAACCGCCGCAGTGGGGTCCTCCGGGTGCGCGGTGGCCGCCATATCTAGTTCCGTACCGTTGAGCACGCTCAGCACGCTGTCCCGGCTGACGGCGGGCAGCGGAGACCCAGACAGGATGTCGAAAGGATCGGTGCCTTCGCTAGCGTTGTGGCTCATTCCTACTCCTCCTCGTCCCAGGTGATCGCCTGCGGAAAACTCTGCGCCACGACGTCGAAAATCTCCGCGAAGCTGGCGAGCGAGCTCAGCAGGAAATGCCCCAGCTGGGCCAAGGACAAACCTTCGCCCACGGCCATGGCGCGGTTGGCGCCTAGGTGGATCTCCGCGTTGCCCTTCGCGTCCTCTTCGACGAGGAAGTTCAAGGTGGGCGCCACGCTGGCCCAGTTCAGCTCCGCCACGGCAGCAGCAACGTCGTGTTCGAGGTGCGCGGGAAGCGTGCCTTCCCAGGAGGCGAAGGCGCTCAATACGTCGCCTTCCGCATCGAGGTCACAGTGCACCGCGATATGCGGCACACCGGTCTGCAGGACGCGGCGCGCGGGGGCGTTGTCGTCGCCGGCACCAGGAGCGTCGCCTTCCTCGGGGGCAGCTTCGATGAGCGCGTAGTCGGCGTCGATAAGCTCGCACAACTGCGCCAGCCGGTCGATGGTGACCGGCTCAACCACGTGGAGATCGGTCACTGCTGCTCACCCTGGGCGCCCTCAGCTCCCTCGCCCGCCTGTGCGGCAGATTCGGAACCGAGCTTGGCCATCTCCTCGGCGGCGGCGACCATGGCGTTCTGGGCGTTGATGACACCATCCACGGAGGCGCGCAGCGCGGCCGTGAGTTGTTCGTCGGTCATGCCGGCCGCGCACGGAATATCGGCCTCGGTGCGCACGAGCAACATGCCGTCGAAGTCAGCAATGACGGCGCGGGCCCCCATAGCCACGGAGTTGATCTGGTTAGCCGCGAGGAAAAGGCCGGCGTCGGCCTTGGCGTAGTTGACGTCCGTTGGCACATCGCAGCGCACGATGGCGACGCTTTCCAGCACAGCGAACATGCACGGCAGGCCGTTGAGGTTGGCGGTAGCGGCGTCGTCGCGGCCGGTGACCGGCTCGAGTTCGATGTCGAAAGTCTTCATTGCCTCGATAATGCGGTCGAGGGTGACCTCCGGCAGTGCGTGTGGATCCTCGGCGGGGGTAGTCGCAGGATTAGTCATGGTTGTGCTCCTTCCAGGTGACGAGCTGCGGGTACTGCTGTTCAATCCACTCGAAGGACTGCAACACGGCATCCAGGGTGGACATGACGAACGCGCCTAACTGGTTGCGGGAAGCGCCGTGGGTCAGGTCGAGATCGCGCGCACCGGAGACTGCCAAGGCGTTGTCCGGAGCCTCAAAGAAGCGGAACGTCGGCGTGAAGTGATCCTGGTTCCAGGCGTTGATGTGCATGAGGAGCGCCGGGCCCTCGGAGGCGGGCACGGAACCGCGCCACACGGAATCAACGATGAGGGAGGAGCCAACCAGCTGGAAGGCGATGGCGGCGTTGGAGAAGCCGGTGCGCAAAAGGTTGACCGTCTGGCCGTCCTGCGTCTTTTGCTCTTCGATGCGGTATTCCAAGCCTTCTGACTTAAAGATCTCCGCAATGCGCTCGAGTGTGACCTCCTCAATCGGAGTATCGGGCTGCAGCTGGCGCTGCTGCGCTTCGTCGTGATTAGTGGTGTCAGTCAATTCTTCTACTCACTTCGCTACATTCTTCTTAATCTTTTCCGGCCCCGACACTACCGGAGCCGTCTTCCTGGGGTGCGCAGGTGGGGTCCTCGTAGAGCTTTTCCCCGCCCAGCTCGTGGGCAAGCGCTGGAGCGATCTCGGGATAGCGGAAAGTATGGCCGAGCGCTTCCGCGCGCGTGGGCAGAACCTTTTGGTTAGCCAGCGCAAGCTCACGCGCACCTTCCTTGCCCAGCAGCAGCGCCGGACCGACGCTGGGAATCGGAATGATGGTGGGGCGGTGGAGCAAGGAACCAAGGGCATCAACATAATCGCGGTTGAGCACCGGAGTGGGGGAGACCGCGTTGATGACGCCGTGCCAGGCTGGGTCGAGCGCGGCGCGGACAAACATGTCAGAAAGATCATCTTGCGCAATCCAGCTATTCCACATGGTGCCTTTGCCAAAAGCGCCGCCAAGACCAGTGGAAAACAGCCCTCGTAGCAGCGGCAGGATCCCCGCATTGGCTGATTGCACAATACCGGTACGCAGGTTAACCACGCGCTTCCCAGCCTCCCGCGCCGGCTCACACGCCGCCTCCCAGTCGGCGACGACGTCGGCGAGAAAACCCTCGCCGCGCTCCAATTCCTCGGTCAGTTCCGTTTCACCCCTGTCCGCGCCGTAAATACCAATGGCGGAGGCACACACCAGGGCGGTCAGGGACGGGGTCTCAGCAGCCACCTGGGCCAGTAGGCGGGTAGGTTCAACGCGGGAATCCCGAATGGCCTCTTTGTGTGCGGAATTAAAACGCCCAAAGATAGGTTCGCCGGCCAAGTGGATGAGAACGTCAACGCCCTCCAGCAGGTCCTTCGCTGGCAACTGTGGGCGCCAGAGGCGCTCGCCAGGCCCGGGGTTGGAGCGCACCAAAGGGATGACGGTGTGGCCCAGGGTGCCCAATTGCGCAGCCACAGCCGCGCCCACCGTCCCGTGCGTTCCGGTTATCGCTATCGTGCGGGGCTCGGCGTTGAGTGCGCCGAGCCTGTGGGCAAAGCGAAAGTCTTCGATGAGCTGCTGCTGGCGGTAAGCGAAGATCGATTCCAGGGCTCCGGCGGGGATGCGGGTCTCCACCTTGTCCGTGATGAGCGTGCCCTCCGGGTGATCCTCAAAGAAGTGCTCGTGGCGCCAATTCGCCAAGGAGCGGAAGGGGGCGTTGATACAGACATCCGCGAAGGACCGCCGCGGTTGGTAGCGGCTGAGGTCGTGGCGGGCAACCCATTTCAGGCCGCCGGGAAAGCCCAATATTGAGGTTCCATCGGCCAAGGACTCGGCTTGCTGAAGCGGGGTCATAAAACCGAAAGGTGGGGTGAGGCGAGCAAACGCCCCCTGGCGGGTATGCCACTGCCATACGTCTTCGCGCGGGGCGGGGACAACGTGCTGGGTAGTGAAACTCACTGTCTATAGACCTGCCTCAGGAGATTCGGGGGTGCGAGGGCGTACCAAGCACGCGTGAAGAGTGCTATGGTTAGTGCTGGCTTTCAAGCATAGACAAGTCCACTGAACCATTGTCCGACATCCTTTAAAGACCGCACCGTGAGGCGGGGAAGGAGGTCACGATGAGTGAATCCGGCACCCACGCGGAGTCCAACGAGCTGCTGAGCTCCTCAGACGTCGCGCGTACTGTCGCACGCATCGCGCACCAGATCATTGAAAAGACGGCGCTAGATTCGAGTGATTCTTCTCGAGTCCTGCTCTTAGGCATTCCCTCTGGTGGCGTGCCTTTGGCGCAGCGCCTTGCCGAAAAGATTGAGGAATTCTCCGGGGTGGAGATTCCCTGGGGCTCCCTCGACATCACTTTGTACCGAGACGATTTATATGCCCGCCCGCACCGTGCCTTGCAGCCCACGACGGTGCCTGACGGCGGGATCGATGGCGCCACCGTCATTCTTGTCGACGACGTCCTTTACTCCGGCCGCACCATCCGTGCCGCCCTCGATGCCCTCGCGGACATCGGCCGCCCCGACATCATCCAGCTCGCCGTCCTCGTGGACCGCGGACACCGCCAGGTACCCATCCGCGCCGACTACGTGGGCAAAAACATCCCCACCGCGCGGGATGAGGATGTCACCGTGTACAACGCCGACATTGATGGGCGCGATGCCGTCGTTCTCACCCGCTTCACTGCACAGCCCGGCAAGGAGGCATAAATGAAGCACCTCATTAACATCGCCGACCACAGCGCCGAGGAGATTCTCGGTCTGATGGATGAGGCCGACCGCTTCCGGGAGGCCCTGGAAGGCCGCGAGGTCAAGAAGTTGCCCACGCTGCGCGGGCGCACCGTTTTCACCTTGTTCTACGAGAATTCCACGCGCACTCGTTCCTCTTTCGAGACGGCGGGCAAGTGGATGTCGGCGGATGTCATTAACCTCTCCGCTTCGACGTCCTCGGTCAAGAAGGGCGAGTCCCTCAAGGACACCGGGTTGACCTTGGCGTCCATCGGGGCGGACGCCATCATCATGCGCCATCCTTCCTCCGGTGCGGCACAGCAGCTAGCTAGCTGGGTAGCGCCCGGCGGCCAGGGCCCGAGCGTGATTAACGCCGGCGATGGCTCCCACCAGCACCCCACGCAGGCGCTTCTCGACGCCGTCACGATGCGCCAGCGCCTGCACCTGGGCGCGGATCGCTCGGCAGCCGGCACCGGTTTTGAAGGTCTAAACGTGGCTATCGTCGGTGACTGCCTGCATTCTCGCGTGGTGCGCTCCAACGTGGACCTGCTCTCCACGCTGGGTGCTGAAGTCACGCTCGTCGCCCCGCCGACGCTGCTGCCTTTCGGCGTCGACACCTGGCCGGTGCGCGTCTCCCACGATTTCGATGCAGAGGTTGCCAAGGCAGACGTCGTCATGATGCTGCGCGTGCAAGCAGAGCGCATGAACGGCGGTTTCTTCCCCTCGCACCGCGAGTACGCCACTCTCTACGGGCTGTCCAAGGACCGCGCAGCGGCCATGAAGAAGGACGCCATCATCATGCACCCAGGCCCCATGGTCCGCGGCATGGAGATCAACTACGCCGTGGCTGACTATGACAACACCGCGGTACTCCAGCAGGTTAACAACGGTGTCCACGTGCGCATGGCGGCTTTGTTTACGCTGCTCACTAACGGCGAGAACGCCGGTATCTAAATCGATATGTCCCACTTAGCAACGAGGAGAGCTGAAGAATCCATGACTACTTATCCAGACACCGGCGTGCTCTCTGCTCCCGCGGCCGGCACTCTGCTCATCACCAACGTTCGCCCCTATGGCGAGGGTGAGCCCACCAGCATCCTGATCAAGGATGGCGTCATCGAAGCCATCGGTGCTGCCGCTGACGCCGGTGACGCCAGGGACGCCGGGGGCGTGACCCCGGCGGTCAAGGCGGACCGCACTATTGATGGTGGCGGCAACGTGCTGCTGCCAGGGCTGGTGGACATGCACGTTCACCTGCGTGAGCCGGGCCGCGAGGACACCGAGACCATCGAAACCGGCTCGCGCGCTGCCGCCAAGGGCGGCTTTACCGCAGTGTTCACCATGGCTAACACGTCACCGGTGACGGATCAGCCGATCATCGCCGAGTCCGTCTGGGCCAAGGGCCAGGCACGCGGCCTGTGCGATGTCCACCCGGTTGGCTCCATCACGAAGGGCCTCGAGGGCAAGACTCTGACCGAGTTTGGCATGATGGCCCGCTCGGATGCCAAGGTGCGCATGTTCTCTGACGACGGCAAGTGCGTCCAGGACCCGCAGCTCATGCGCCGTGCCTTGGAGTACGCGAAGGGCCTTGACGTTCTGCTGGCCCAGCACGCAGAGGACCACCGCATGACCGAAGGCGCTAGCGCCCACGAGGGTGAGGTCGCCGCCCGCCTCGGCCTGCGCGGCTGGCCGCGCGTCGCCGAGGAATCCATCGTCGCCCGCGATGCACTGCTCGCGCGTGACTACGGCAACCGCATGCACATCTGCCACGCTTCGACGAAGGGCACCGTGGAGCTTCTCAAGTGGGCCAAGGAACAGGGCATCCCGCTGACCGCCGAGGTGACCCCGCACCACCTGCTGCTGACCGATGACAAGCTGGTGACTTACGACGGCGTCTTCCGCGTCAACCCGCCGTTGCGCGAGGAATCCGACACCCTGGCCCTGCGCCAGGCGTTGCTCGACGGGCTTATCGACGTCGTGGCGACCGACCACGCCCCGCACGGCAGCGAAGACAAGTGCGTCGAGTTTGAGCACGCCAAGCCGGGCATGCTGGGGCTGGAGTCCTCCCTGGCGGTCATCGCCAAGCTTTTCGTCGCCACCGGTCTGGCCGACTGGCGCTTCGTTGCCCGCGTCATGTCGGAACGCCCGGCAGAGATCACCCGCCTGCCTGGCCATGGCCGCCCGATTGCCGTGGGAGAGCCAGCGAACCTCACCATCGTTGATCCGGAGCACCAGTGGGTATCCGATTCCACGCGCCTGGCATCGAAGTCGGAGAACAACCCATACGAGGGGGAGGAATTCGGCGCACGCGTGGCCTACACCATCCTGCGCGGTGCGGTGACCTACGACCTAGCGGCTGAAAGCGGCAGCGAGGCGGCCGAGTAATCGGGATAATCGACAATCAGAGTTGCTCACCACTTAAGTAGTCAACGCACACCAACGCACGTCCCCAACACAATCACCCTTCACCGAGAAAATTCACTGAAAGGTTCAACACACAGTGACTTCCACTACCACCACCCCCGCCATCCTGGTCCTCGCTGATGGCCGCACCTTCCGTGGCTTTGGCTTTGGCGCCACGGGTACGACCCTGGGCGAGGCCGTCTTTACCACCGCCATGACGGGCTACCAGGAGACCATGACGGATCCGTCGTACCACCGCCAGATCGTCGTGGCCTCCGCGCCGCAGATTGGTAATACAGGCTGGAATGATGAGGACAATGAGTCCCACGGCGACAAGATCTGGGTTGCCGGTCTGGTCATCCGCGACCTTGCCCGCCGCGTCTCCAACTGGCGCGCCGAGCGCTCACTGCCGGAGGAGATGGAAAAGCAGGGCATCATCGGTGTCAGCGGCATCGATACCCGCACCCTGGTGCGCCACCTGCGCAACCACGGCTCCATCAAGGCCGGTATCTTCTCCGGTGCCGATGCTGAGCGGGACGTCGATGAGCTCATCGCTGAGGTGAAGAACCAGCCCTCCATGGCCGGACTCGACCTGTCGGCAGAGGTCTCGACTGATGAGGTTTATACCTTCCCGGCCGTAGGGGAGAAGCGCTTCACCGTCGTGGCCTACGACATGGGAGTCAAGACCGCCACACCGAAGAACTTCGCCGAGCGCGGCATCGAGACCATCGTGGTTCCCGCCAACACCCCGTTCGAGGAGACTAAGCAGTACAAGCCGGATGGTGTGTTTGTCTCCAACGGCCCGGGCGACCCGGCTACTGCGGACACCATGGTTGGCATTGTCCGAGACATCCTCGCCGCCAAGTACCCGTTCTTCGGTATCTGCTTCGGCAATCAAATCCTCGGCCGTGCGCTGGGCATGGATACCTACAAGCTGAAGTTCGGCCACCGCGGCATCAACGTGCCGGTGCGCAACCAACTGACCGGAAAGATCGACATCACCTCTCAGAACCACGGCTTCGCCCTGGCCAGCCCCTCGGGCAAGGAAGACCCGGCCGGTGAGGAATTCGAGACCGACTTCGGCCCGGCAGTGGTGTCTCACACCTGCCTCAACGACAACACCATTGAAGGTGTTGCGCTCAAGGATGGCATGGCGTACTCCGTGCAGTACCACCCTGAGTCCGCGGCTGGCCCGCACGATGCTAACCCGCTCTTTGATCAGTTCATCGAGCTCATGACTGAAAAGTCCCCGAACAAGTAGAACGCAACCAGGAAAAGGAAGAAGAAACACATGCCAAAGCGCAACGACATCAATCACGTCCTGGTTATCGGCTCCGGTCCGATTGTTATTGGCCAGGCCTGCGAGTTCGACTACTCCGGTACCCAGGCCTGCCGCGTGCTCAAGGAGGAAGGCCTGCGCGTTACGCTGGTCAACTCCAACCCGGCAACGATCATGACGGACCCGGAGTTCGCCGACCACACCTATGTGGAGCCCATCGAGCCCGAGTTCATTGAGAAGATCTTCCAGAAGGAAAAGGAAGAGGGCAACCCCATCGACGCCGTGCTGGCAACCCTGGGCGGCCAGACCGCTCTGAACGCCGCGGTGCAGCTGGACCGCCTGGGTATCCTGAAGAAGTACGATATCGAGCTCATCGGTGCCGATATCGATGCGATTGAGCGCGGCGAGGACCGCCAGAAGTTCAAGGATATTGTCGCCTCCATCGGCGGCGAATCCGCGCGCTCCCGCGTCTGCCACACGATGGAGGAGGTCCACGAGACTGTCGCCGAGCTCGGCCTGCCGGTTGTCGTTCGCCCGTCGTTTACCATGGGCGGCCTCGGTTCGGGCCTGGCCTTCAACGAGGAGGACCTTGAGCGCATTGCCGGCGGCGGCTTGGCTGCATCCCCAGAGGCGAACGTCCTCATCGAGGAGTCCATCCTGGGCTGGAAGGAGTTCGAGCTCGAGCTCATGCGTGACGGCGACGATAACGTGGTGGTCATCGCGTCCATCGAGAACGTCGATGCCCTCGGCGTCCACACCGGTGACTCCGTCACCGTGGCGCCGGCCCTGACTCTGACGGATCGCGAGTACCAGAAGATGCGCGACCAGGGTATCGCCATCATCCGCGAGGTGGGCGTCGACACCGGCGGCTGCAACATCCAGTTCGCAGTGAACCCGGATGATGGCCGCATCATCACCATTGAGATGAACCCGCGCGTATCCCGCTCCTCGGCGCTGGCCTCCAAGGCCACCGGTTTCCCGATTGCCAAGCTGGCCGCCAAGCTGGCCATTGGCTACACCCTGGATGAGGTGCGCAATGACATCACCGGTGTGACCCCGGCTGCATTCGAGCCGACTCTGGACTATGTCATCGTCAAGGCTCCACGCTTTGCTTTTGAGAAGTTCCCGGGCGCCGATGACACCCTGACCACCACCATGAAGTCTGTGGGCGAGGCCATGGGTATCGGCCGCAACTACATTTCCGGCCTGAATAAGGTCATGCGTTCCCTGGAATCCAAGCCCGCAGGTTTCTGGACCCAGCCAGATGAGTACTTTGCCGGGGAGCGCGCTACGGATCTCGAGGCCGTTCTCAAGGACCTGGAGCGCCCGACAGAGGGCCGCATGTACGACGTCGAGCTGGCCCTGCGCCTCGGTGCGACCATCGAGCAGCTGCACGAGCACTCCCACTTGGACCCGTGGTTCCTCGCTGAGTTGGAGGCGCTGGTCCAGTTCCGCGAGGAGCTCGTGAGTGCGCCGGTTCTGGACGCTGATTTGCTGCGCCGCGCCAAGGTCTTCGGCCTGTCCGATGCCCAGATCGCGGCTCTTCGCCCAGAGTTCGCTGGCGAGGATGGCGTGCGCTCCCTGCGCTGGTCCTTGGGTATTCGCCCGGTGTACAAGACCGTCGATACTTGCGCTGGTGAGTTCGAGGCGCAGACCCCGTACCACTACAGCACTTATGAGCTGGATCCGAACGCTGAGTCCGAGGTCCGCGCAAGCGAGGAGAAGACTAAGGGCAAGGTCATCATCCTGGGCTCTGGCCCGAACCGCATCGGTCAGGGTATCGAGTTTGACTACTCCTGCGTGCATGCCGCCCTGGAGCTTTCCCGCGAGGGCTACGAGACGGTCATGGTCAACTGCAACCCGGAGACGGTGTCGACTGACTATGACACGGCAGACCGCCTCTACTTCGAGCCGCTGACTTTCGAGGACGTCATGGAGGTCTACCACGCGGAGGCCGCGTGCGGTGAGGTTGCCGGCGTCATCGTCCAGCTGGGTGGCCAAACCCCGCTGGGCCTGGCTGAGCGCCTGACCGCTGCCGGAGTTCCGGTCGTGGGAACCTCGGCCGCTGCCATCGACTTGGCCGAGGACCGCGGTGAATTCGGCAAGGTGCTCGCCGAAGCCGAGCTGCCCGCACCGGCCTTCGGCACCGCTACCTCCTTCGAGGAGGCCCGCCAGGTCGCCTCGAATATCGGCTACCCGGTATTGGTCCGCCCGTCCTACGTGCTGGGTGGCCGCGGCATGGAGATCGTCTACGACGAAGATTCGCTGCGCAACTACATCGAGCGCGCTACCGAGATCACCTCGGACCACCCGGTCCTCGTCGACCGCTTCCTGGATAACGCCATCGAGATTGACGTCGACGCGCTGTGCGACGGCGAGGAGGTCTACCTCGGCGGCGTGATGGAGCACATCGAGGAGGCCGGTATTCACTCCGGTGACTCTTCCTGCGCTCTGCCGCCGATGACGCTGGGACCTGAGGATATTGAGAAGGTGCGGGAGTCGACGCGTCGCCTAGCGCATGGCATCGGCGTCAAGGGCCTGATGAACGTTCAGTACGCCTTGAAGGATGACACCCTCTATGTCATCGAAGCCAACCCGCGTGCCTCCCGCACCGTGCCTTTCGTCTCCAAGGCCACCGGCGTTCCGCTGGCCAAGGCTGCCGCGCGCGTCATGCTGGGGGCATCCATCGCCGAGCTGCGCGAGGAGGGCATCATCCCGTCTACCTACGACGGTGGTTCCCTGCCGCTGGAGCACCCGATTGCGGTCAAGGAGGCTGTGCTGCCGTTTAACCGCTTCCGTCGCCCCGATGGCCAGCTGCTGGATACTTTGCTGTCCCCGGAGATGAAGTCCACCGGTGAGGTGATGGGCTTGGCCGATAACTTCGGCGCCGCCTACGCCAAGGGTGAGATGGCCGCCTTCGGCGAGCTGCCCACTGAGGGAACCGTGTTTGTCTCCGTAGCCAACCGCGATAAGCGCACGCTCATCTTCCCGATTCAGCGCCTGGCCTACATGGGTTACACCATCGTGGCTACCGCTGGGACCGCGCAAATGCTGCGCCGCAACGGTGTCGAGTGCGAGGTCGCCCGGAAGGTATCGGAGGCCACGGAGGGCGAGGAGTCCATCGTGGACCAGATTCTTGCTGGAAAGGTTGATCTCATCCTTAACACCCCGGCAGGCTCCGCCGGTGCCCGCCACGACGGCTATGACATCCGCGCTGCTGCGGTATCCGTGGGCATTCCGTTGGTGACGACCGTCCAGGGCGTGACCGCCGCCGTGCAGGGTATTGAGGCTCTGCGTCGCGGGGATCTCAAGGTGCGCGCGCTGCAGGAGCTTGAGCATGACCCAGCCAACTAGGAAGTTGCCGTCTTTTGGTGAGCGCCTCGTAGCAGCTGGTGCGGAGCGCGGGCGCCTGTGCGTAGGCATCGACCCGCACCCGCATCTGCTCGAGGCCTGGGGCCTGTCGGTTGATGTGGATGGTCTGCGCACGTTTACGCTGCGCTGTGTAGAGGCCTTCGGCGAGACCGCCGCGGTGGTGAAGCCACAGGTGGCTTTCTTTGAGCGTTTCGGTTCGCGCGGCTTCGCAGTTCTTGAGGAGGCCCTCGCGGGGCTCCGCGAGCAGGGCTGTCTGAGCCTAGCGGACGCGAAGCGCGGAGACATCGGTTCCACCATGGCGGGCTACGCACAAGCCTGGTTGGGGGAGGACTCGCCGCTGCGTTCCGATGCTGTGACGGTCTCGCCCTACCTCGGTGTGGGTGCTTTGAGTCCAGTCTTCGACCTAGCGGAGGAAACTGGACGAGGTGTCTTTGTTCTTGCGGCGACCTCCAATCCGGAGGCCGTGGCGTTGCAGTCGTTGGGCGTGGACGGCCGCAGCGTGGCGCAGCGCGTCGTCGATGAGCTTGCACAGCGCAACGCGTCTGCGGCTGGGCCAGACACCACCGTGGGTGCCCTTGGTGTTGTCGTGGGCGCGACGTTGGAGGCTCCGCCTGCACTAGACCAATTAAACGGTCCGGTGCTGCTGCCGGGTGTGGGCGCCCAGGGCGCTACGCCCGCCGATGTAAGGGAACTCACCGCAGCGGCGCCCGAGCTCGGCTTTGCCAACGTTTCCCGAGCCATTCTTTCGCAGGGGCCGAGTGTCTCTGACCTGCGGAAAGCCGTAGTGGATACCGCGGCGGAGTTCCGGGATTAATACTCAGACCAGGTGGCGGCGTGCTGGATTAACGGGCGCGTCGTTTACCTGGTATTTTGTTTAAGGCATGTGCGTTGACGTGCGGGAACCTTTAAAAGAAGGGGGCCGCGTTGCGTCATCGCGTACAGACCAGTGCTAGGATTGCCAGAAGTCGGTTCGTGGAGGTAGCAAAAGCTATCCCGCGCTGGGGAAACCTTCCCACCGTGAGCCGAGATTCTGGTGCTAGCCATCAGAAGACAATGTTCGAACTAATGAAATCGGAGGAAACCCGTGGCCCTTCCCAAGTTGACAGATGAGCAGCGCAAAGAAGCTCTCGCAAAGGCCGCCGAGGCCCGCAAGGCTCGCGCTGAGCTCAAGGCTGCGCTGAAGCGTGGCGAGACCAACCTGCAGGAAGTTCTGGAGAAGGCCGAGACCGATGAGATCATCGGCAAGACCAAGGTCTCCGCTCTCCTCGAGGCCCTGCCGAAGGTTGGCAAGGTCAAGGCTAAGGAAATCATGGAGGACCTGGAGATTGCTCAGACCCGCCGTCTGCGTGGCCTGGGTGACCGTCAGCGCCGCGCCCTGCTCGAGCGTTTCGGCTACGGCGAGTAATTAGCGCAATGGCTGACGAAACTGCACGCGGGCGCCTGGTCGTTCTGGCCGGGCCGTCCGCTGTGGGCAAATCCACGGTGGTTTCGCGCCTGCGCGACGATGTCGACAACCTCTACTTCAGCGTCTCCATGACGACGCGCCAGCCCCGTCCCGGAGAGACTGATGGGGTGGACTACTTCTTCGTCTCACCAGAGACCTTTCAAGAGCATATCGACGCCGGTGACATGCTCGAATGGGCAGAGATCCACGGCGGTTTGCAGCGTTCCGGGACGCCCGCTCAGCCGGTCCAAGAAGCGATGACGGCTGGACGCCCGGTGTTGGTAGAGGTTGATCTTGCAGGCGCCCGCAACGTGAAGGCGGCGATGCCGGAGGCGGAAACCGTGTTTCTCGCCCCACCCTCCTGGGAAGTTTTGGTCGAGCGCCTGACAGGGCGTGGGACCGAGCCGCAGGATGTCATTGACCGCCGGTTGCAGACCGCTGAGTCGGAGCTTGCCGCGCAAAAGGAGTTCGACCACATCGTTGTCAATGAAGATCTCGATGAGGCCGTTGCCGCTATTAGTGCTATCCTGCGTGGATAGACCACGATTTTGACCATCTACCAACAGTAAAGGTGCATGTGACCAACGTGACCACACCTGCTAATTCTGAGGCCGTTAAGCCGGAACCAGTATTCGATCCGCCGACGGGCATTACCGATCCGCCGATCGATGAACTGCTTGGCAAGGTCTCGTCCAAGTACGCTCTGGTGATCTTTGCCGCTAAGCGCGCACGCCAGATCAACAGCTACTACCAAGAACAGGATGAAGGCGTCTTCGAGTTTGTCGGACCGCTGGTGACCCCGGAACCGGGGGAGAAGCCGCTGTCCATCGCTTTGCGCGAAATCGAAGCCGGCCTGCTGGACCACGAGGAAGGCAACTAAGCTTTTCCGTGCCGGTCGCTGCCTACAGCACATTCTGAACTGAACCCACCCACGTGTCTGCCAAGATACTGGGTGGGTTCAGTGCGTCTTGGGTAACATCGTCCGAGTGAAGGACGTACAGCATTTCCAAGAAGCTCAAGAAAGTAGCGCCGTGAATCATCCAGAGTCCGCAGGGGCGGGGTCGGCTCAACGGCGGCGCATCCTCATCGGAGTGGCGGGAGGAATTGCCGCCTACAAGGCGTGCCATCTTATCCGCGATTTCACTGAGCATGGCGATGATGTTCGCGTGATTCCTACCGAGGCTGCGCTGAACTTCGTTGGGGCAGCGACCTTTGAGGCCTTGTCGGGGCATCCGGTGTCGACCACGGTCTTTGATGCGGTGGATGAAGTCCAGCACGTCTCCCTAGGCCAGCAAGCGGATGCCATCGTTATTGCCCCGGCAACCGCGGACCTGATCGCGCGTTTGGCTGGTGGTCGCGCAGACGATCTTCTCAGCGCGTCTGTCCTCGTTGCGACGTGTCCGGTGATTATCGCCCCAGCGATGCACACGGAGATGTGGCTTAACCCGGCAACCCAAGACAACGTGGCTACGCTGCGCCGTCGCGGAGTTACTGTCATGGAGCCCGCCCACGGCCGCTTGACCGGTACCGATACGGGCGCAGGCCGGTTGCCGGATCCGGAGCAGATTGCGGAATTTGCTCGCACCATCATTGCCGGCCACCGCGTGGACCATGATTGGCAGGGCCGGAAGGTCGTGATCTCCGCTGGCGGCACGCAAGAGAACCTTGACCCAGTGCGCTACCTTGGCAACCGCTCGTCCGGACGACAAGGCTTTGCGTTGGCTGAGATTGCCGCACAGCGGGGTGCCGATGTCACCATCGTTGCCGGTAATACGGAGGCGCTTCCGGTTCCCTCCGGTGCCACGGTCGTGCGGGTGACCTCAACCCGCGATATGCAGGAGGCAATGAATACAGAGTCCGCCGACGCGGACATCGTCATCATGGCCGCGGCCGTTGCGGACTATCGCCCAGCCTCCGTGGCTGATTCAAAGATGAAGAAGGGTACCGCGGACGCTGATTTGGCGCATCTGGAACTGGTGGAAAATCCGGATATCCTCAAGGGCCTCGTCGAGCGTCGCGACAGTGGCTCCCTCAACCCCGATGCCATCATCGTCGGCTTCGCCGCAGAAACCGGTGATGAGACGACGACTGTCCTGGAGTACGCCCAGCGGAAGTTCGCAAAGAAGGGCTGCGATGTACTCATGGCCAATGAGGTCGGGGAGGGAAAGGTCTTTGGCCAGCCCACGAGCGCTGGGTGGATCCTGCGGCGTGATGCCGAGCCAGTGGTGGTTGAGCCTGGCTCGAAACAGGTCGTGGCCGCGCAGATACTTGAAGCTGTGAATGAAATCCTGAAGAAGTAGTGGTCGTTCTTGCAGCTGTAGACCGCTTGGTCTACGATGGGGCGGTGTTATCAGCCGAGGCGTGGGCAAGGCGCTGTCCCACCCACGACGCGCAGAACTAGCTTAAGGAAAACTTGTGACTGAAAAAGCTGCACAGGCGGTACGCCTCTTTACCAGCGAATCCGTAACTGAGGGCCACCCGGATAAAATTTGTGACGCGATCTCGGACGCCATTCTTGACGCCCTCCTCGAGGAAGACCCCAACGCCCACGTCGCCGTAGAGACCCTCGTGACGACGGGGCAGGTGCACGTCGTGGGCGAGGTGCGCACCACTGGTTATGTAGAGATCCCCCAGATCGTTCGCAAGACCCTCGTGGAGATTGGCTTTACTTCCTCCGACGTTGGCTTCGACGGCCATACCTGTGGCGTCAACGTCGCCATCGGTGAGCAGTCCCAGGAGATCGGGGCTGGCGTGGATGCCTCCACCGAGGTTCGTTCCGGCACCTTCGAAGACGATGACCAGTACGGTGCGGGTGACCAGGGCCTCATGTTTGGCTATGCCACCAATGAGACCCCGGAGTTTATGCCGTTGCCGATTTCCACGGCGCACCATCTATCGCGCCGTCTCACCCAGGTGCGCAAGGAGGGCATCGTGCCTTCCCTACGCCCCGATGGCAAGACCCAGGTCACCTACGCCTACGACGAGAATGATGTACCCACGCGGCTGGAGACGGTCGTCATCTCTACCCAGCACGATCCGGACGTCACCCAGGAGTGGTTGGCCGAGCAGCTGCGCACGCACGTCGTCGAATGGGTCGTCAACGACGCCGACTTGGGCAAGTACTACACCGAGGACACCGAGCTGCTCATCAATCCTTCTGGCTCCTTCATCCTCGGCGGACCCATGGGTGATGCCGGGTTGACCGGCCGCAAGATCATCGTGGATACCTATGGTGGCATGGCCCGCCACGGCGGCGGTGCCTTCTCCGGTAAGGATCCGAGCAAGGTGGACCGCTCCGCTGCCTACGCCATGCGCTGGGTGGCCAAGAACATTGTGGCCGCCGAGCTTGCCGACCGCGCCGAGGTGCAGGTGGCGTATGCCATCGGCCGCGCCAAGCCAGTTGGCCTCTACGTCGAGACCTTCGGTACTGCGCACGGCGGGCTGAGCGACGCCGACATCCAGGCCGCAGTGGACAAGGTCTTCGATCTGCGCCCGGCCGCCATCATTCGCGAGCTCGACCTCCAGCGCCCGATCTACCGCCAAACCGCGGCCTACGGTCACTTCGGCCGCACCGATGTTGACCTTCCGTGGGAGGACACCTCGCGGGCCGTCGACCTGCGCCGTGCCGCCGGCCTGTAGAATCGGGCGCTATGCCCAAGAAGACACCCGCCGCCCAGCAACCGGTCGCGCGGGTGTTGCCCTTGTTAGGGGTGGCGCACCTCGACCGCGGCTTCGATTACCTTATTGAGGAGGCGGATTCCGACGCCGCGCAACCGGGCGTCCGGGTGCGTATTCGCTTCAACGGCAGGTTGGTTGACGCCATCTTGCTCTCGCGCAGCAGCGACTCTGATTTTTCCGGTTCGCTCCGCTATATCGAACGCGTCATCTCCCCCTATGCGGTGTACACACCGACCATGGCGGCGCTCATCGAATCCCTTGCAGCCCGCTACGGCGGCGTGCGCTCCGATATCATCCGCACCGCCATCCCGGCGCGCCATGCCAAGGCCGAAGAAGCGGATATCACCACTCCCTGGGAAGAGCTCGGCACGGCAGAGCACCCGGATCTCTCTGCGTGGTCGAGCTACCAGCATGGCGAGTCTTTCGTGGATTCGGTGCTGACGGGGAACATTGCGCGGGCAGCGTGGCAGATCGCACCGGGGTCAGATTGGGCTGGCGCGCTTGCGGCCTTGGGCGCTAGCGTGGCGCTGCAAGGCGGCGGGGTGCTCATGGTTGTGCCGGATCAGCGTGACCTTGACCTGTTGGAAGCGGCGTTTCGTCGCCACCTCTCCGCCAAGCAGATCACGGTGCTCGCGCACAGTACTGGCCCGCAGGCTCGCTACCGCCGCTATCTGTCCGCACTGACGGGGCAGGCACGCATCGTTATCGGCACGCGCTCCGCGGCCTTCGCCCCAGTAAAGAACCTGAAGCTGGCCGTTGTCCTCAATGACGGTGACGATAGCCTGGTGGATAACCTCAAGCCCTACGTCCACACGCGAGAGGTATTGAGCACGCGCTCCGCGCAGGAAGAATGCAGCCTTATCCTTGCTGGCCACGCGCGCACGGCCGAAGCGCAGCTGCTCGTTGAGTCGGGATGGGCACACGATCTTCTCCCAACTCCGGAAGCCCTGGAAGCGGCGCGCCCCGATATTGTTGCGGTGGGTGCGTTCGGTATCAATCTGGCGCGGCACATGCAGGGCGGGACGACGTCGGTCAGCGGCCCAGCTTTTCAAGCCACTCGGGCGGCGCTCGACCGCGGTGAACCCGTCCTTGTCCAAGTCCCGCGCAAGGGCTACGCCCCAATTCTGGCTTGTGGGCAGTGTTCATCCCCGGCACGGTGTCGACACTGCAACGGGCCACTAGGTTTGCCCTCTGTCCGTGGCGCGGCGGATGGGGCGCAGGATTCCGCCGCGCTTCCCACGTGTCGCTGGTGCGGGCGTGTCGACGCCCATTACCGCTGTTCCGAGTGTGGTTCCCCACGGCTGCGGGCCATTGTGCTGGGCTCCGAGCGCACCGCCGAGGAGATGGGGCGCGCCTTTCCCAACACGCGCGTTATCCAATCAGGTGGCTCCACAGTCGTCGACGAGGTCCCTGCCGGCCCCGCGCTGGTGATTGCCACGCCTGGCGCGGAGCCACGCGTTGCCGAGGGAGGGCACTATGGTGCTGCGCTCCTGGTGGAAACCGGGGCGTTGCTGGGCCGTCAGGATCTCCGAGCTACGGAGGATACCTTGACCACATGGGCTGCCGCAGCCACCCTCGTGGCCCCGGCTGCGCAGGGCGGAGCGGTGATCGTGGCAGCAGATGAGCAGCTCCCGCTCGTGGGCTTCTTTAGCCGGTGGGACATGGTGGGAGCCGCGGCGGCCGAGTTGCAGGCACGCCGCGAGGTACGCTTCCCGCCCGCGGTGCACATGGCGGCCGTCGACGGTGCCGATGCCTCGCTCGACGCTTTCCTGGAGCTGGCAGAACTACCGGAGCACGCGGAGCTTCTTGGCCCGGTCCCGCTGCCGCCCGGGGTGAGCTTGCCGGGCGAGTATGACCACGAACGCGGCGGCGAGCCCCAGCGCCTGCTGATCCGCACGCCATTGGGGCCGCGCTCGGAGCTTGGGCAGGCGCTGCGAACGGCCAATTCGCTGCGCAGCGCGCGCAAGGACGTGTTGCCTCTGCGCATCGCCGTGGACCCGATCAACATCGGATAGACAGAGCAGCCGACCCCACCCCTGGAGGGCACGCACTGCTTACTGTGAACTATTCTCGGTGCAGGAGCACTACGGATGGCAATCCCTGCTTACCGTGAAAGACTGCAAACCACGAGGAGTTCATACTATGACCGTGCGCGAGGTTCGCCTCTATGGCGATCCCGTCCTGAGCACCCGGGCCGAGGAGATCACCGAATTCGGGCCATCGCTCGAGCGTCTAGCTCAGGACATGTTGGAGACCATGGAAGACGCCGGGGGAGTAGGCCTAGCGGCTAACCAGATCGGCGTGACCATGCGCATCTTCGTTTTTGACTGCTCTCACTATCAGCACGGCCTGCGCGGTGCCATCATCAACCCCGAGTGGGAAGCAGTGGGAGAAGAGACTCAGCTGGGACCAGAGGGCTGCCTGTCCATCCCCGGTATTTCCCAGCCCACCGAAAGGTTCAATACCGTACGCCTTACAGGCTTCGATCCCCTAGGCCGCCCAGTGTCTATGCTCGCGTCCGGACTGATGGCACGCTGCATCCAACACGAAACGGATCACCTCGACGGAATTTTGTTCCTCAAGCGCCTGAGCGATGAGTTGCGAAAGGAATCCATGAAGATCATCCGCCAGTCGGAGTGGTTCAACGCATAGGCGTCAGACTTTAATCAACAATCAACCTCACGAGAGAAAGGCATGCACCCACTGTGCGCATCGTTTTCGCCGGAACCCCCGAGCCCGCCGTCGTGGCTTTGGAGAAACTCATTGCCTCACACCACGACATAGCCGCCGTCATCACCCGTCCTGATGCCCGCCGCGGCCGCGGGCGCACCCTGCACCCCAGTCCCGTGAAGGCGCTGGCCCAGGAACACGGAATCGAGGTTCTTACGCCAACCACACTCAAGCCAGGCACCGAGGACGGCGACGCCCTGCGCGCGCGGTTGGCGGAGATTGCTCCGGAGGCTATTCCGGTGGTGGCCTACGGAAATCTGATCACTGAGGATCTGCTGGGCCTCCCAACGCACGGCTGGGTCAACCTGCACTTCTCCCTGCTTCCAGCGTGGCGCGGCGCAGCACCGGTCCAGGCAGCCATTGCGGCCGGCGACGAGCGCACTGGCGCCACGACCTTCCGCATCGATCAGGGCCTGGATACCGGGGACATCCTGGCAACCATCGAGGAAGCAGTACTGCCCACCGACACCGCTGATGACCTGCTCACGCGACTGGCGTATGCGGGTGGTGACCTCCTTGTTCAGACCATGGATGGACTGGAGGACGGCAGCATTACGCCGCAGCCGCAGGAAGGAGAGGCCACTTATGCGCACAAGATCGCGACCGACGACGCCCGCATTGACTGGACCCTGCCTGCTGACGTCGTTGATCGCCACATCCGCGCCCATACCCCGGGGCCGGGAGCCTGGACCTTAATGGGGGAATCCCGCCTGAAGGTAGGGCCTGTAAGCAGCGTGGCACCCGCCGAACTCGAGGCGCTGCCAGAGCCTGCCGCAGTGCGCGCACTCCAGCCAGGAGAAGTGCACGTGGCCAAGAATGCCGTCATGGTCGGCACCGGTAGCTCCCCAGTACGTTTGGGCAAGATTCAACCGCCCGGCAAGAAGATGATGAACGCCGCCGATTGGGGCCGAGGTCTTGCTAGCCAAGGCTCTCGTGGCACGGATTCCACAGACACAGACGAGGTGAAGTTCTCATGACCGGAGGGTTTAGGTCCCGCAGTAAGTCCGGGGACTCGGCGCAGCGCGCGGGGGCAGGCGCAGAGAAGGGAAAGCAGCAACGGGGCAGCCAACAGCGTGGAAGCTCCCGCGGTGGAAACGACCACAAGGGACGCGGAGGTTATAAGAACACCGGTGCGCAGCGTGACCGCCGAGGCGGACAGCGCCAGACTGCTCACCACGATCGCCAGAACCCGTCGCTGATTTCCGCGGCACGGCGCAGCGGGGTCGACGTGCCGCGCGCGGTCGCCTTCGAGGTACTGCAGCGGGTAGCGGCGGATGACGCTTTTGCCAACCTCACGCTGCCGAAGGCCGTGAGCTCGAACAAGCTCAGCGGCCGCGACGCCGCCTTTGCCACGGAACTGACCTATGGCACGCTGCGCACCGAGGGCGTTCTCGATGCGGTCATCGCTGAATGCTCGTCGCGCGGGCTCGACGCCATTGCGCCCGAGGTGCTCACGGCCCTGCGACTGGGAACCTACCAGGTGCTCTACACCCGGGTGGAGGCGCACGCGGCGGTCGATACCACCGTTCGCCTCGTGGAGGCGGCCGGCCACGAGAAAGCCAAGGGCTTTGCCAACGGCATCATGCGGACTATCACCCGCACACCTGCGCAAGAGTGGCTGGACAAGCTAGCTCCGAGCGGAGAGGTCGCGGCTTTGGCCTTCCGCCACGCTCACCCCGAGTGGATCGCCCGCTCCTTCGGCCGCGCGTTGGGGCTCCTCGACACCGCTGACGATAACGCGCTCAGCGCCGAGCAAACAGCGGAGCTGGAGCGCGCACTCGAGGCGGACTCTGAGCGGCCCCTCGTGCACCTGGTAGCGCGACCGGGCGAGATATCCGCCGAAGAACTCGCGCTCATTACCGGCTGCGAGGAAGGACGCTATTCCCCTTATGCGGTCTACCTTGAGCAGGGTGACCCGGGCTCCCTCGAGCCTGTCCGCCAGAAACTCGCGGCGGTGCAAGACGAAGGCTCCCAGCTCATCGCACGCGCGGTGACGGAAGCTGAACTTATTGGCGAGGACACCGGGCGTTGGTTAGACCTGTGCGCCGGCCCCGGTGGCAAGGCCGCCCTGATGGGTGCCATCGCTCGCGTCGAGGGGGCGGAGGTCGATGCCGTAGAAGTCTCCCCGCACCGCGCTACCTTGGTGGAAAAAACAGTGGGTGACCTACCCGTGCGCGTGCACCGTGCGGACGGTCGTGCGCCGGGGCTCGACGCAGGCTTTGACCGGGTGCTTGTCGACGCCCCCTGTTCCGGCCTCGGTGCACTCCGTCGCCGCCCCGAAACCCGCTGGCGCAAAGCCGAGTCCGATATTGCGGAACTCAACACACTGCAGACCGAGCTCCTCGAGTCCGCGTTGGACCTCGTGCGCCCAGGTGGCGTCGTGGTGTACTCCACCTGTTCGCCCGACCTGCGCGAGACCCGGGGCATCGTGGACGCTGCCGTGGAGCGCCATGGCGTTGGGGCAGAGATCCGCGTCGAGGAGCTGGATGCGCGCGACGTGCTTCCGGACATGGGGGATCTCGGCAGCGAGCTCTCTGCCCAGATGTGGCCGCACCGTCACGGCACAGATGCAATGTTTTTCGCCGTCCTCCGCCGAGTAGCGGACTAGCGGGGCGTGAGGGACTAGGCTGAGTGTCATGTCTGCACACTCGTCTGCTCCCATTATCTCCCCATCCATTCTGGCCGCCGACTTCACCCGCTTGGGCGAGGAGGTCAAAGCAGTGGCCAACGCGGATTGGATCCACGTTGACATCATGGATGGACACTTCGTGCCGAACTTGTCCTTCGGCCCGGATATTACCGCGACGGTGGACGGGATTACCTCGCAGACCCTCGACGTTCACCTCATGATCGAGGCGCCGGAGAAATGGGTGGAAACCTACGCCAAGGCGGGCGCTGATTGCATCATCTTCCACGTCGAGGCCGTGGCCGACAAGGACGCGGCCATCGCCTTGGCCCGCAGGATTCGGGACCTAGGGGTGCGCGCGGGCTTCTCGATCAAGCCGGGCACCCCGATTGAGCCCTGGCTGGATGCGCTGGAGCACTTCGACGAGGTTCTCGTCATGTCTGTCGAACCCGGCTTTGGTGGTCAGAGCTTCATGCCGGATCAGCTGGATAAGGTGCGCACCTTGCGCGCGGCCATTGACGAGCGTGGCCTCGATGTCCTCATCGAAATCGATGGCGGTATTTCTGCCGAGACGATCCGCTCCGCCGCCGAGGCGGGCTGTGATGCCTTTGTCGCGGGTTCGGCCATTTACAAGCAAGCAGATAAGGCGGCGGCCGTCGAGGAGCTGCGCCGACTGGCCACGCTGTGATTCCACGCCACGATTCTGCTGTCCTATCGCAAGCATTGCGCGTCGCCATGGAGGCCGGCGAGCGGGTTCGCGGTACGACGAGTCCGAACCCGCCGGTCGGCGCAGTGATTCTCGATACTGCCGGCCGCGTCGCTGGTGTCGGCGCCACCCAGCCCCCGGGTGGGCCCCACGCCGAAGTCATGGCGCTGCGCGATGCGGGGGACAAGGCCCGCGGTGGAACCGCGGTGGTGACCTTGGAGCCCTGCAATCACACGGGTCGTACGGGCCCGTGCGCGCAGGCGCTTATCGATGCCTCCGTGGCCGCCGTGTACTACCTCCACCCGGACCCCACCCCACAAGCCGGGGGCGGATCAGCAACACTGCGCCGCGCCGGAGTCACGGTGGGACAGCTCGCGCCGCCGGAGGGCGTGGATGATGCGCTCGAACCGTGGTTGAGCGCGGTGAGTCTCGGCCGCCCGCACGTCACGCTCAAATTTGCACAGAGCCTGGATGGTTTCACCGCCGCGGCGGATGGCAGTAGCCAGTGGATTACCGGAGAGCGGGCCCGCGAGCACGTGCATCGTGATAGGGCGCAGCGCGATGCCATCCTTATTGGAACCGGCACGGCGTTAGCGGATAATCCCTCGTTGACGGCGCGCTACCCGGATGGTTCGTTGCGTGAGCGGCAACCGCGGCGCGTTGTCATCGGTTCCCGCGATGTTAGCCGGGGCGGGGCTAGTAACCTGGTCGAGCTCGGCTTCGAGCACTATTCCACGCCGCAGGAGGCACTAGATCAGCTGTACGCCAGCGGCGCGCGAGACATCCTTGTCGAAGGCGGCGCAGGGCTAGCCACCAGCTTCATGGAGTTGGGCTACGTCGAGCGTATTCAGGCCTACCTGGGCAACGTCATTCTTGGCGAGGGCAGAGGAGTTCTCACCCGTGCTCTGTCCCAGAATCTGGCCCAGGCTGAGAGGTGGCAGCGCGTGGCGGTTACCGAGCTAGGCGAGGACCTGCTCGTGGAATATAGAAAGCTCAAAGGTTAAAAGATAGGGAAGGGGAGTACTAGCTATGTTTACTGGACTCGTTGAAGAAATTGGCCACGTCGATAGCGTGGAGCCGCAGGGTGATGCCGTGCGCCTCGGCGTCGCCGCAACCACCGTGCTGGGGGACGCCCAACTGGGAGATTCCATCGCGGTCAACGGCGTGTGCCTGACCGTTGCTGAGTTGGGAGAAGGAACCTTCACCGCAGATGTCATGAAGGAGTCTTTGAACCGGAGTTCCCTCGGCGAACTCGAAGTGGGCGCGCCGGTCAACCTCGAGCGTGCGGTGCTCCCGACGACGCGCTTGGGTGGCCACATTGTGCAAGGGCACGTCGATGGCACCGGGACCTTGCTGAGCCGCACGCCGTCGGAGCACTGGGAGGTGCTGCGCTTTAGCCTGCCGGCCGAGCTGGAGCGCTACGTGGTGGAGAAGGGTTCCATCGCGGTGCAGGGAACCTCCCTGACGGTATCGGCCTTGTCAGACGGGCAGGGAGAGCCCGACGCGGAGAGCTATTTCGAAGTCTCTCTCATTCCCACCACGCTGCGCGATACCGTGTTTGGTTTGATGGCGCCAGGCGCTCGCGTCAACCTCGAGGTAGACGTGGTTGCAAAGTATGTGGAGAAAATGGTTCACCCCAACGCCTCCGCCAGTGGCACGGAGGGATAGAGTAAGTCCTTATGAGCGCTGCAGATTCAGCTTTTAGTTTAGATAGCGTCGACCAAGCCATCGCGGACATCGCGGCCGGCAAGGCGGTCGTCGTCGTGGACAATGAGGACCGCGAGAACGAAGGTGACCTCATTTTTGCCGCTGAGCTCGCCACCCCGGAGCTCGTGGCCTTTATGGTGCGCTATAGCTCCGGCTACATTTGCGCACCCCTGCTCCCAGAAGACTGCGAGCGTTTGAACTTACCCCCGATGTTCGCGGTGAACCAGGACGTACGGCAGACCGCCTACACCGTCACGGTGGACCTGGCTAATGGTTCCACTGGTATCTCTGCCACCTCACGTTGCGAAACTATCCGCAGGTTGGCCGATCCCTCCTCTAAGCCCTCGGAATTTACCCGCCCCGGACACGTGGTCCCGCTCGCCGCGCGCCCGAATGGCGTGCTCGAACGTGACGGGCACACGGAAGCCGCCATCGATCTGGCTCGCTTGGCAGGCCTTCGCCCAGCTGGCGTGCTCTGTGAGATCGTCTCTGAAGAGGATCCCACGGACATGGCGCGCTCCCCGGAGCTGCGCCGCTTTGCCGACGCCCACGGGCTGACGATGATCTCCATCGAGCAGCTCATCGAGTGGCGTCGCCACAACGAACAGCAGGTTCACCGCCAAGTAGAAACTCGCCTGCCCACCGAGTACGGCGAGTTTCGCGCGGTAGGTTATTCGAATGACGTCGACAAGCGCGAGCACATCGCCCTTTTCGTTGGTGACGTGGAAAGCTATTCCGGTGCCGAGGATGTACCCGTTCGCGTACACTCTGAGTGCCTTACAGGTGACGTCTTTTCCTCCCAGCGCTGTGATTGCGGTCCGCAGCTGCAGGAATCCCTCCGTGCGGTGCAAGAAGCGGGACGCGGCATCGTCATCTACCTGCGTGGACAGGAAGGGCGCGGAATTGGCCTGGTCAACAAGCTCAAGGCTTACCGTCTGCAGGACGAAGGCCTCGATACCGTTGATGCCAACGTGGAGCAGGGCCTGCCGGAGGATGCACGCGAATACTCCGTGGCCGGACAAATCCTGCGCGACGTCGGCGTGAAGTCCGTGAACCTCTTGACCAATAACCCGCACAAGGGCGAGGGGCTGCAAGGCTTCGGCATTGATGCCACCGCGCGCACAGCGCTGGCTCCCCCCGCCACAGCGGAGAACATCAGCTATCTGCGCACCAAGCGTGACCGAATGGGGCATGATCTGCCCCAGGTAGCCGAATGGGATCAGAAACACTCCTAGAGTTGGGATGAAGCGCTTCAGCGCCCCTAACCATCACGCATTGAGTATCAAGCTTTGAGCACAAGGAGCACACTATGAGCAAGGAAGGCCTGCCCACCCCGAACAATGTCTCCGGGGAAGGTATCCGCGTCGCCGTCGTTACCGCAACGTGGAACGCAGAGATCTGTGATCAGCTGCATCGTCGAGCGCTCGAGACTGCCGAAGCCGCCGGCGCCGCGGTCACGCCCCTGCGCGTGGTCGGGGCCCTCGAACTGCCCGTCGTGGCCCAAGCCGCCGCGCGCACCCATGATGCCGTGGTTGCGTTGGGCTGCGTTGTTCGTGGTGGCACCCCGCACTTTGATTACGTCTGCGATTCCGTGACGCAGGGCCTGACGCGCATCGCGCTCGATGAGTCGACCCCGGTGGCCAATGGAGTGCTGACGGTCAACGACTACGAGCAAGCCGTCGATCGCGCCGGCTTTGCGGACTCTGAAGAGGATAAAGGTGCCGAGGCCATGCACGCAGCTTTAGAAACCGTGCACACGTTGCGTACACTGAACGAGTCAAACCAAAAGTAGGCTGCCAAGTGCAACCACGCCGCCTGGCGTATCCGGCAGGGGGAGTGGCCTGCCTCAGCGGAGTGATGAGGAGATGGAAAACTCGATGACGGACTCACAGGTGCCTTCCGGGCACGAAGAGCGGGCACAGTCGGCCCATGCCAACCAGTCCTCCGCCTCTTCGCAGCCGGCTGCGTCGATGGCGGCCGGGGGAGCAGGCCGCAGCATGAGTGATGAGCAAATGCTGGCCTATACCAGCGCGGATCCTTTCGCCCAGACGTCGTCCAAGCCCTGGGAGTATGAAGTTACCTCTCCCTACCTGCGCAAGGTGGCCATCATCTGGATCATTCTCGTTATGGCCGCGCACCTTTTCATGGGCTTTACGGTGGGTCTGTCCTTTACCGGCGCGACGGTGACGACGATTGATAAGTTCGCTTTTCCCGGCGTCGGCGTGGTAATTTCCATTTTGTCTTGGCTGGCGCTGACTCGCCCGCGGCTGCGCGCGAACTCCGACGGGGTGGAGGTCCGCAATATCGTGGGAACCCGTTTCTACCCGTGGCAGGTCATCTACGGCTTGTCCTTCCCCGAAGGCTCCCGCATGGCGCGCATCGAGCTTCCGGACTTTGAATACGTGCCGGTCTGGGCCCTGCAGTCGGGCGATAAGGACGACGTGATCACCAATGTCCGCTCTTTCCGCGACCTAGAAGCCCGTTACATGCCGCAGGATGACTAGTGGCTGATCCCTCTCAGTACCGTCCCGCGCCCGGAAGCATCCCTACAGATCCGGGCGTTTATAAGTTCCGTGATGAGAACCGCCGGGTCGTCTATGTGGGCAAGGCAAAGAACCTGCGGGCGCGGTTATCCAATTACTTCCAGGACATCACTCAACTACACCCGCGCACTCGCCAGATGGTGCTGACGGCGGCCTCGGTGGAATGGACCGTGGTGGCCAGCGAGGTGGAAGCGCTGCAGCTGGAGTACACGTGGATTAAGCGCTTCGATCCGCGCTTTAACGTGATGTACCGCGATGATAAGACTTATCCCATGCTCGCGGTATCCGTTGGGGAGACCATTCCGCGTGCGTTTTTCTACCGGGGCCCACGCCGCAAAGGCGTGCGCTATTTCGGTCCCTATTCCCATGCCTGGGCGGTGCGTGAATCCCTGGATCTTCTCACTCGCATCTTTCCCATGCGTACCTGCGCCAAGGGTGTGTTCAACCGCCACGAGCGCTTGGGGCGGCCCTGTTTGCTGGGGTATATCGGCAAGTGCGATGCCCCCTGCATCGGCCGCGTTAGCCCGGAAGAACATCGCGATACGGTTAACCAACTCATCAGCTTCATGAACGGTAACACCGCACCCGTTCGCAAGCGGGTCACGCAGCGCATGGAGGAGGCCGCGGAGAACCTGGAGTTTGAGTTGGCGGCCCGCCTGCGCGATGACTTGGGTGCCATCGACAAGTTGATGGAGCAGCAGGCAGTGGTGTTGCCTGATGGCACGGATGCGGACCTCATTGCGTTTAGCTCGGATGAATTGGAAGCTGCAGTTCAGATCTTCCATGTGCGTTCGGGACGCATCCGCGGGCAGCGCGGCTGGGTTGTGGAGCGTTCCGGAGATCAGGCAACGACTGACGCGGTGCGCGAAGGCGAGCCAGATCCTGGTCTGCCGGCTTTGATCCAAAACTTCCTCATTCAGTTCTATTCTGACGCGGCAGAACGCCAGCGCCTAGAGGCTGAAGAAGACGCGAAGTTGGAGCGTAGGGGAGTGGACCAGGAATCCCATGCCGAGGAGCATCGTGGAAACGCTATTCCGCGGGAGATTTTGGTCCAGGAACTGCCCGACGAAGCCGATGAGGTCAAGATCGTTTTGGAGGAGCTGCGTGGCGCCCAGATCGATCTGCGCGTTCCGCAGCGAGGGGATAAGCGCGCGTTGATGGAGACCGTCGAGCGCAATGCCAAAGAGCAACTGAAACAGCACAAACTCAAGCGCGTTGGCGACCTCACTGCGCGCTCCGCCGCACTCCAGGAGCTGCAGGAAGCACTGGGCATGGATTCCGCGCCGTTGCGCATCGAGTGCACGGATATCTCCCACATTCAGGGCACCGATGTTGTGGGCTCCCTGGTGGTTTTCGAGGATGGGCTGCCCCGTAAGTCCGACTACCGGCGTTATCGCATCAAGGAAGCGGCGGGCGATGGCCGCTCGGACGATGTCGGTTCCATCGCCGAAGTCACCCGCCGCCGGTTTAAGCATCACCATGACGATAAGCGGGCGGTGCCTGACGAAGAGCTAGAGAACACCACCTTCGCTGAGGAGTTGGTGCGCGAAGAGGCGGCGAGCCAGACCAAACGCAGCTCTTATCCGCCTCAGCTCTTCATCGTTGATGGCGGCGCGCCGCAGGTGGCAGCCGCGCAAGCTGTGTTTGATGAGCTCGGCATCGTCGATGTGACACTCATCGGTCTGGCCAAGCGCCTAGAGGAGGTGTGGGTGCCTGGTGATGACGAACCGGTGATTCTACCGCGCAATTCGCAGGCGCTGTTTCTACTGCAGCACCTGCGCGACGAGGCCCATCGCGTAGCTATCTCTTATCACCGCCAGCAGCGTTCAAAGCGGATGCGCTCCTCCGTCCTCGACGCGGTCCCGGGCTTGGGGCCGCAGCGTCGCACGGACCTAGTGAAGCACTTCGGCTCGGTAAAGAAGCTCAAGGAAGCAAGCGTGGAGGACATTGCTGAGGTGAAGGGATTCGGCCCCAAACTAGCTCAGACCGTCTTTGATCACCTTCACGACTCTTAGGAGGGATTCCCACCGTATTCCTAGACAGGATTCCTACCGTGGCAACCACTTAAGTGGTAAGAATGGAGGCCATGACGTTGTTTGATTCTCCGCCCATTTTGATTACCGGCATGTCGGGCGGCGGCCTGACGTCGGCGGCAAAAGTGTTGGAGGATAAGGGCTACTACGTCGCCCACAACATCCCGCCGAAGGCCATCGTTGACCTCTTGAAGCTGTGTGCGCGTCCGGATTCTCCAGTTACGAAGATCGCCGCGGTCACCGACGTACGCTCCCGCATGTTCCCTGGTTCTTTGGCAGAAACCTTGGACGAACTAGAGCAGCTGGATATGAAGCCGACCCTGCTTTTCCTCGATGCGCGCGATGACGTGCTGATTCGCCGCTTCGATTCGGTGCGTCGCACGCACCCGCTGCAGGACGGTGAAACACTGAAGGCCGGCATCCAACGCGAGCGCGCCGCCGTGCAATCCATTCGTGAGCGTGCGGACATTATCATCGACACGACGAACCTGTCCGTTCATGACCTACGCCGTGCCATCGAGGCTGCCTTCGGTGACATGCGTGGGGAGCGCCAGCACGTCACGCTCCAGTCCTTCGGCTTCAAGCATGGTTCTCCGCGGGACGCTGACCTTGTCGTCGACGTCCGTTTTCTTCCCAATCCTTATTGGGTACCGGAACTGCGGGGCTACCGGGGCACCGATGAGCCGGTGTCGGATTATGTTCTGTCTCAGGACGCCGCTGAGCCTTTTATCGAGCGCTTCATCGAGATGTTGGACTCGATGCTCACGGGGTATCGCCACGAGGGGAAGAATTTCATCACTGTAGGCATTGGTTGCACGGGTGGGCACCACCGTTCCGTGGCCGTCACGGAAGAGATTGCCCGCCGCCTTAGCGAGCGCGGAGACTTGGATGTGAGCACCCTGCACCGAGACATCGCCCGCGACTAGGCGCGATACGTATCGAGAAGATTCGTATTCATTCCTTTTATTACATGACTGAAAGCTAGTACTTACGTGACGACTCTCCCACTCCACATGGCTAGCCTGGGCGGCGGCCATGGTCTTTATCAAACCTTGCTCGCTGCTCGCCGCACGGGCGCGGAGGCAATCTCCGCCATCGTCACCGTGGCCGATGACGGCGGTTCATCCGGCCGGTTGCGCCGCGAGATGGACATTATTCCGCCGGGTGATTTGCGCATG
This sequence comes from Corynebacterium sp. HMSC070E08, assembly GCF_001808895.1. Taxonomy (NCBI): domain Bacteria; kingdom Bacillati; phylum Actinomycetota; class Actinomycetes; order Mycobacteriales; family Corynebacteriaceae; genus Corynebacterium; species Corynebacterium sp. HMSC070E08. The sequence goes on along the minus strand of NZ_KV794798.1, from coordinate 36,010 downwards.
GCGCTCGCCGCTTTATCCAGTGATACGGAGGATGGCCAGCTGTGGGCTGAGACGCTTCAGCATCGCTTCCAGAGCACCGGAGCGATGGCCGGCCACGCCGTGGGCAACCTCCTCATCGCTGGACTCACTGAGGTGTTGGGGGATTTCCAGGCGGCTCTCGATGCCGTTGCCCGCTTAACGGAGTCGGCCGGCCGGGTACTGCCAGCCGTGAACTTACCTCTGGAGATTGAGGCGGATGTTACTGGGCTTGACGACGACCCCCGTATCATTCGCTCGGTCCGCGGCCAGGTGGCTGTTGCATCGACCGTGGGGCAGGTGCGCCGGGTGCGCATCATTCCGGAGAAGCCTCGGGCCAACCCGGAAACCATTAGCGCGCTGCACGACGCGGACCTGATCACCCTAGGTCCTGGTTCCTGGTTTAGTTCCGTTCTCCCACACGTCCTGGTGCCGGATATCGTCGACGCGATTACCTCGTCGGATGCTCTCCGCGTGGTGGTGCTCAATCTTTCTGCTGAGCCGGGTGAGACCCAAGGTTTTTCTGCCGAGCGCCACCTGCATGTCCTAGCGCAGCACGCCCCGAGCCTGCGGGTAGACCGCGTTATCGTCGACGCATCCGGGCTTCCGAACGAGTCGGAGCGAGTCTTTGTCCAGCGCGCCGCCAGTGTTCTGGGCGCTACGGCAGTCTTCCGAGACGTGTGCCAATACGACGAGGACGGAAGGTCGATTAATAAGCACTGCCCAGACAAGCTGGCGCAGGTGCTCACCGAGCTTTACGCCGAGTATGCCGCCGATCGCGATGGCACAGCGGGAGCCCCAGACGCTCATCGCGGTTAAGCGCGCGATAGACTATGGGGCATTCATCGTTCACCGCCGCGTCTCGCCCACGCCAATCTGCGCGGTGCGCTACGTCCACGAGTTGAAAGGGGAGGCACGAGGTGTCTGCGTCATTGACCGATCAGGTCAAGGAGGAACTTACGGCGGTGTCCGTGCCGCGCCAGTCCGCCCGCGCGGCGGAGGTTGCCGCGATCCTCAGGTTCGCTGGCGAACTCCACATCACCGGGGACCGCGTGATGTACGAGGTGGAACTGGAGTCGCAGAGCGTAGCGAACCGCCTCGTCACCGCACTCGATGAGCTCTATTCGATTTCCGCCAGCACCCACGTCGCTGGACCCGCGGCTTCGTCCAAGAAGAGTCGCGTGCAAGTGCGCATCACCACCGGTGCCAAGGAACTGACCAGACGCCTTGGTTTGGTAACACGCTCCGGCCACCCCGTGGTGGGTTTGCCTCCACAAGTCATCTCTGGTTCTGTAGCCGATAATGAAGCAGCCTGGCGCGGCGCCTTCTTGGCGCAAGGTTCCTTGACCGAACCGGGCCGCTCCTCAGCGCTTGAGGTGACCTGCCCATGCCAGGAGGCTGCACTCGCTCTTGTCGGCTGCGCGCGCCGTTTGGGCGTGGCGGCGAAGACAAAGGAAACGCGCGGCGCGGACCGCGTCGTCGTGCGCGACGGCGATGCCATTGGCGCGCTGCTGACCCGTATGGGCGCCCAAGAGACGCGCCTGACATGGGAAAAGAAGCGGATCCAGAGAGAAGCCCACGATACGTCTCGCCGTCTCGATAATTTCGATGATGCCAACTTGCGCCGCTCTGCCCGCGCGGCCGTGACGGCTGCAGCACGCGTCGAACGCGCGATGGTCATCTTGGGCGATGACGTTCCGGAGCATCTCGCGGATGCCGGCCGCTTGCGCGTGCAGCATCGTGAGGCCTCTTTGGAAGAGCTCGGCCGCTTGGCTGATCCGCCTATGACTAAGGATGCGGTGGCCGGGCGTATTCGGCGCCTTTTGTCTATGGCGGACAAGCGTGCCAAGGAGCTTGGGGTCCCAGATACGACGAAGGCCGTCACCGAGGATCTTTTCGAAGAGTCCTAGTTACTCGTGCCCGTTCGGGCATTAGACGGGGTATCACGCCCGATTTCCGTGCGGCTGTTGCCGCATTTCTTTTTGGATTAATCCGCTCTTTTTTGCTTTAGTGAGATATCCCACCCCGCAGTGAAAGTCCCCAACATAATCCCACACAAACGGGCATAACTGCAGGTGTATAGCTCGAGGGTTGTCTCAAATTCTCTGCGACGGCCCAACCACTATACGCCTCTTTTTGGCGTCGTGCGACCACTCGCGTTGGGGACCGGCAGGAGCACTGCGGGATGCAGAAACCGTGGGTACTATCGGCCGTGTTGGGAAAACCACCGAGCACGTCACGGAAGTGGCAGGGGCAACGGTTCCGCAAGAACGGTCCACCGCACTGCCTATAAAGACAAAGTCTCGGAAGCCCCCACGATAGAACTTCACTCGATTATTTGAGGAGACATTACAGTGACCATTCGCGTAGGTATCAACGGATTTGGCCGCATCGGCCGCAACTTCTTCCGTGCAGTCGCACAGGGCAACAATGACCTCGAGGTCGTCGCAGTCAACGACCTGACCGACAACGCAACCCTGGCCAACCTGCTCAAGTACGACTCGGTTCTGGGCCGCTTCGACGGTGAGATCCAGCACGACGACGAGTCCATCACCGTCAACGGTCACAAGATTGCAGTCTCCGCAGAGCGCGATCCGAAGAACCTGAACTGGGGCGAGCACAACGTCGACATCGTCATCGAGTCCACCGGTTTCTTCACCGATGGTGAGGCCGCCAAGGCTCACATTGAGGCCGGCGCCAAGAAGGTCATCATCTCTGCTCCGGGCAAGAACGTCGACGCAACCTTCGTCTACGGCGTTAACTCCGATGAGTACGACGCTGAGAAGCACAACGTCATCTCCGCCGCATCCTGCACCACCAACTGCCTGGCCCCGATGGCCAAGGTCCTCCACGAGAAGTTCGGTATCGAGAAGGGCCTGATGACCACCATCCACGCCTACACCGGTGACCAGCGCATCCAGGATGCTCCGCACCGCGACCTGCGCCGCGCCCGCGCCGCAGCCGTCAACATGGTTCCGACCTCCACTGGTGCAGCAAAGGCCGTCTCCCTGGTTCTCCCAGAGCTGGAGGGCAAGCTCGACGGCTACGCAATGCGCGTTCCGACCATCACCGGTTCCGCCACGGACCTGACCTTCCAGGCATCCCGCGACGTCACCGCTGAGGAAATCAACGCTGCTATCAAGGAAGCCGCCACCGGCGAGTTCGGCGAGACCCTGGGTTACACCGAGGATCCGATTGTCTCCACCGACATCATCACCGACTCCCACGGCTGCATCTTCGATGCGGGCATGACCAAGGTTTCCAACGGCAACTTCGTCAAGGTCCTTGGCTGGTACGACAACGAGTGGGGTTACACCAGCCAGCTCGTGCGCACCACCTCCCTGGTTGCCTCCAAGCTCTAAAGCTGACTCTTTAGAATGACCACAGTGAACCAAGCTGTGATCGCCTGTGACAGCTCCACAGGCTAGACACCGGCCCATGCGCCACGCCTCACCCTCCATAATTTCGTGGCGTGCGCTGGGCCGATAGTCGTTTATAAGGAACCAGCACACTTTCCCATTGAATAGCATTAACCTTTAGCTTGAGTACCTACTTTTAAGGAGAACATCATGGCTTTCAAGACTCTGGACGACCTGCTCGCAGAAGGCGTCTCCGGCCGCCACGTCCTCGTCCGTTCTGACTTCAACGTCCCACTTGATGATGAAGGAAACATCACCGACTCCGGCCGCATCACCGCTTCCTTGCCGACAATCAAGGCCTTGATTGAAGGCGGTGCGAAGGTCATCCTGTCGGCGCACTTGGGCCGCCCGAAGGGCGAGGTCAACCCGAAGTACTCGCTGGCCCCAGTAGCAGAAGCTCTGTCTGAGGCACTGGATCAGTATGTCGCCCTCGCCGGGGATGTCAGCGGCGAGGACGCCCACGAGCGCGCTAACGGTCTCAACGAGGGCGATGTCCTGTTGCTGGAGAATGTCCGCTTCGATCCACGCGAGACCTCGAAGGACGAGGCAGAGCGCGGCGCCTTCGCTGACGAACTCGTCGCTCTGGCTGCAGACAACGGTGCTTTCGTCTCCGATGGTTTCGGTGTCGTTCACCGCGCACAGGCGTCCGTGTACGACGTGGCTAAGCGCCTGCCTGCTTACGCCGGCAAGCTCGTGCAGAAGGAAGTGGAAACCCTGGCGGCGGTAGCAGAGAAGCCAGAGCACCCGTACGTTGTCGTTCTTGGCGGCGCCAAGGTATCCGACAAGCTTGGTGTGATTGAGGCGCTTGCCGGTAAGGCCGACAACGTCATCATCGGCGGCGGAATGTGCTACACCCTCCTGGCAGCACAGGGCTACAACGTCCAGAACTCCCTGCTGCAGGAAGACCAGATCGACAATTGCAAGGAGCTGCTGGAGCGCTTCGGCGACAAGATCGTCCTGCCGGTCGACCTCGTCGCTGCCACCGAGTTCAATGCCGATGCAGAAAATAAGGTTGTGGGCCTCGACGGTATCCCGGAGGGATGGATGTCCCTCGATATCGGACCGGAATCGGTGAAGAAGTTCGATGAGGTCATCGCTTCCTCCAAGACCGTCTTCTGGAACGGCCCGATGGGTGTCTTCGAGATGGAAGCCTTCTCCAAGGGCACCGCAGGTGTGGCGCAGTCCATCATCGATGCCACGGCCAAGAATGGTTCCTTCACCGTCGTGGGTGGCGGTGACTCCGCAGCTTCCGTCCGACTGCTCGGCCTCGACGAGGACGGCTTCTCCCACATCTCCACCGGTGGTGGTGCTTCCCTGGAGTTCCTGGAAGGCAAGGAGCTGCCGGGCGTCAAGGTCCTGGAATCCTAATCAACCATCCTCCCAACACAGTCTGACTTCGAGAAAGGTAATCATGGCACGTACCCCGCTTATCGCTGGTAACTGGAAGATGAACCTCGACCACAAGGAAGCTATCGGCTCCCTCCAGAAGTTCGCTTTCTCCTTGCCGAAGGAATACTACGAAAAGGTCGACGTGGCTTTCATGGTCCCGTTCACCGACATCCGCACGGTCCAGACGCTTGTCGACGGCGACGACCTGCAGTTCACCTACGGCGCGCAGGACATCTCCAAGCACGAGTCCGGCGCCTACACCGGTGAGGTATCCGGCAAGATGCTCTCCGCCCTGGGCTGCTCCTGGGCAGTAGTGGGCCACTCCGAGCGCCGCGAGTACCACGGCGAAACCGATAAGCTCGTCGCAGAAAAGGCTGCCGCAGCGTTGGCCAACGGCATCAGCCCCATCGTGTGCGTCGGCGAGCCCCTGGATGTCCGCGAGAAGGGCACTCACATCGATTACGTGGTGACCCAGACCCGCAACTCCCTGGAGGGCCTGTCCGCTGAGGATCTGGCAAAGACCGTCATCGCTTATGAACCTGTCTGGGCTATCGGCACCGGCAAGGTTGCTTCTGCCGAGGATGCGCAGGAAGTGTGCGCAGCTATTCGTCAGCTCGTCCGCGAGCTCGGCGGCGACGAGGTTGCCGAAGGCATCCGCATCCTCTACGGCGGCTCCGTCAAGGTGGACTCTATCGCGGAGATCGTGGGCAAGCCCGACGTTGACGGTGGTCTCGTCGGCGGCGCCTCCCTCAAGGGCGAAGAGTTCGCAAAGCTGGCGGCTAACGCCGCCCAGGGCGCCTAATCTCCCCGCATCCTGCCGTGGCGGGTCGGAATAGTTTCTGGCCCGCCACGTGGTGTATCATCGAGGATTATTGCGCGCGCTGACTTCGCGCCCTTTTCCCACGCGTGACGGTGGCTCACCACGGTGATTCACTAACGCGCGTCATACTCACTGTACATACGCGTAAACAAGGAACTACTTCATGATCTTGGCACTGGAAATCCTCCTCGTGATTGCCGCAATCTTGATGACTATCTTCGTGCTGCTGCACAAAGGTAAAGGTGGTGGCCTGTCGAGCCTTTTCGGCGGCGGCGTACAGTCCAACCTCTCTGGTTCCACCGTGGTAGAGAAGAACCTTGACCGCTACACCGTGGTCATGGTGGTTATCTGGCTTGCCTGCATCGTGGCTCTGAACCTGCTGCAGGCTTATAGCTAAAAGGTCCCGCCGCACACATACGCCAAACGCCGCGTCCCTTCTCCAACAAAGGTGAAGGACGCGGCGTTGTAGTTTTCGTCGGAGCCCTAGAGAAGCCGCCGGGGAGCTGTTGTTAGAGACGCTGCGCGGCATCCTCGCTTAAGAACAGCAGCGTTTCCTCAGTGCCCTGAGCACCTGCGGCCGGCCAGTCCTCAGCCGCAGCGCCAGCCACGAGGTGGCAGACAGCCTCGGCCTTCTCCTCACCAGAAACCAGGAACCAAATGCGCTGGGAGCGGTTGATGGCCGGGTAAGTCAACGTCACGCGCTCAGAAGGCGGCTTGGGGGAGTCGTGGACCGCGAAAGCATAGTCGGTGTCTTCATAGACTGCTTCTGAATGCGGGAACAGGGAGTTAATGTGGCCTTCGTGACCCATGCCCAGCAGGTGAATATCGAAGCCTTCCGGCGCAAAGTCACGGATCTCGCCCTCATAGGCTTGTGCTGCGTGCTCCATGGATACGGCTCCCAGGTCATAGCCGTGAATGTGGCGCTCCGGGATATCCACGTGTGCCAAGAGAGCCTCACGGGCTTGGCCCTCGTTAGAGTCCGGATCGCTCACCGGCACGTTGCGCTCATCGCCAAAGAAAACATGGATGCGCGTCCAGTCCACCGCCAATGCTGGGTAGTCGCTGCCTTGCTGTTGTGCGGCGTCGTGAAGCCGCGCCAGCTCGCGCAACATACCTATTCCTGCTCCGCCACCGGTGAGCACGACGCGGGCGACACCATCCTTGTGGAGGCCGCCGCCTGGGGCTTGAATCGCCGCAACCGTCTCAATAAAGGCGAGTGCGGCGGAGGATATGAGCTCGTCGATGTCGCTAACGCGGCGAAGCGTGACCATGGTGCAGAAAGATCCTTCTGAATGATGAGACTAGGAAACGATGAAATGATTATGCCTACACACTGTAGTCCACGCGGGCTAAGGCGCGGAGAGCGTGAGCGTATGTCTTATCCGCATCGAGATGGCGGAGTTCTTCCGAGAGCACTTCTGCTTCGGAACGCACCGCGAGGCTAACGAGTGATTCCGGGGAGCCCGGAACACTGACCTCCACTGTCGCAGGGTCAACGACAGCGACGCTAACATCGGCAGTGGGACGTTGGAAAACCACCGAGGTAATCGGGAAGGTACCCTCCGCGCAGTCCGACACGGTACGGGTAACGGGGACGGAGAGGGCGTCGAGAAGCCAGCCGGCAGCAAAGTCGACGGCGGCGTGGTGCTCGGCACCGGAGATCTTCACAGAGGTGATCGGCTCGTGCGGGAACCTGTCGAGGGCCGAAGCGACGATACCGCGCCAGAGGGTGATGGCACCCCACGACATGTCGGAATCTCCGGGCTTATAGCCAGAGGAGAGCACGTGGAGGTCATACTGATCGACGCCACTGCCGAAGGCAACGTTGGTAATACGGCGCTGGGCCAGCGCACCGATCGGAACAGAGGACGGGGACGGCGGGCATGCCGTAGGCCACCACGCCACGATTGGCGTATCTGGAAGAAGCAGGGGAGTTACCACCGCTTCTGCCTGATCCGCGAGGGCGCCATGCAGGTGCATGACGACGATCTCCGAGGCACCCGCTTCGCCACCGACGCGCAACTCGGCGTCGAGCCGAGTGTCCTCGTCGAGATTTCCAGTAGCGATGACGATGACACGGGAAGGGTGCTCGTGGGAGGCATCGCGCACCGATGCGAGCAGGTTGTCCAGGTCATCGCCCTCTTCGGTCATGACGATGAGCGTGAGGACCCGGCCGGTCGTGAGCGTGTAGTGCTCCTGCATCTCTACAAGCTTCTTAGAGATCTTGCGCGTCGTCGTATCGGGCAAGGGGATAATCATAAGGCCATTCCTCCTAAGGACCTACGGACGGCGCCAGGAATGACCCCGGCGGCGCAGCATTCTATTAGCGGACTCCGGCCCCCACGTGCCAGCGCGGTATTGCTCCGGCTGTCCGATACTGGACCAGTACTCAATGATGGGGTCGAGGATGGACCACGACAGCTCCACTTCCTCGTTGGTGGGGAAGAGGGAGGACTCGTCCAAGAGGGCGTCGAGAATCAGGCGCTCATAGGCTTCCGGCGATTCTTCCGTAAAGGCCTCGGCATAGGCGAAGTCCATGTTGACGTCACGCACCTCCATGGTGGAGCCCGGAACCTTGGAACCAAAGCGCATGGTGACGCCTTCATCAGGTTGGACGCGGATCACCACGGCATTTTGGCCCAGCGCATCGGCTTGGCCCTGATCAAAAGGCTGGTGCGGGGCGGTCTTAAACACCAGTGCAATCTCGGTTACGCGGCGGCCCAGCCGCTTGCCGGTACGCAGGTAGAAAGGAACGCCCGCCCAGCGACGGGAATTAACCTCGAGGGTGCACGCGGCATAGGTCTCCGTCGTGGATTCCGGATCGAATCCTTCCTCCTCCCGCAGGCCCTTGACATACTCTGAGCCCTGCCAGCCGGCGGAGTACTGGCCGCGGGCGGTGGTCTTGTTAAGCGGGTGCACCGCATTGGTAGCGCGCAGCACCTTGATCTTTTCCGCCTGGAGCGCCTCTGGGTCGAAGGAGGAGGGTTCCTCCATGGCGACGAGGGCTAGTAGCTGCAGGAGGTGATTCTGGATGACGTCGCGCGCAGCGCCGATGCCGTCGTAATAGCCGGCACGTCCGCCCAATCCGATGTCTTCGGCCATCGTGATCTGCACGTGATCGATGTAGTGCGCGTTCCACATCGGCTCGAAGATCTGGTTGGCGAAGCGCAGCGCCATGATGTTCTGCACTGTTTCCTTGCCCAGGTAATGATCGATGCGGAACACCGAAGACTCCGGGAAGACGGCATTGACGATCTCATTGAGCTGGCGCGCGGAAGCCTGATCGTGGCCGAAAGGTTTTTCAATGATGACGCGGCGCCAGGAGCTTTCCGTGCTGTCCGCCATGCCGACGCGCTCTAGCTGGTGGCAAATATCGGAGAAGAACTCTGGCGGAACCGAAAGATAATAGGCCCAGTTTCCACCGGTGCCGCGGGAAGCGTTGAGCTCAGACAACCGGGCGGAGAGCCTATCAAAGCCAGCGTCGTCGAAGTTGCCTTGGACAAACTCGATTCCTTTGGCGAGGTGCTCCCACACATGCTCACTGAAGGTCGTTCGGGCACCCGCCTCGGCGGCCTCGCGGACGTAGTCGCAAAAGGCTTGCTTGTCCCAGTCGCGGCGGCCGTAGCCCACCAGCGTGAAGCCGGCGGGCAGCAGCCCTCGGTTGGCTAGGTCGTAGATGGCAGGGAGGAGCTTCTTGCGCGCCAAGTCACCCGTGACGCCGAAAATCACCATGCCGGATGGCCCGGCGATACGTGGCAGGCGTTTGTCCTTCGCGTCGCGCAACGGGTTGACCCACGCGCTGGTAGTGCTCACTAAGTGTCCTTTCGGTCTGTGTGAGATAAGTCCAACAGCTCAGCATAGCGACACGCGCCCCGCCGGCCACAGTTGCATGGCCGTTGGTGGCGCGCGCCGATGGTGAGCACTTAAAACCTCATGCTCTTTTAGGAGAGGCGGTCTGTCATCGAGGCAAGCAGTTCCTCCCATGCATCGACGAACTTGTCGACGCCCTCCTGCTCGAGCACGGTGAAAACATCGGCGAAGTCGATGCCGACAGCCTCCAGCTGTGCCCATACCTTCTCTGCGTCGTCAGAAGCTTCAGTCAGCGTATCGCCGTGCAGGTTCCCCTGCGCAAGAACCGCATCAATGGTTTTCTCGGGCATCGTGTTGACGGTCTCCGGCCCAGCGAGCTCGGAAACGTACAAGGTGGCAGGGTAGTCAGGGTTTTTGACTCCCGTCGACGCCCACAGCGGCCGCTGCGGGTGGGCGCCGGAAGGCAAGTCGCTACCGTTGTCCTTGAACTCCTTCAGGAAAAGCGCATAGGCGCGTTGGGCGTTGGCCACGCCGGCCTTTCCACGCAGCGCGAGGGCTTCATCAGAGCCGTTCAACTCGAGGCGCTTGTCGACTTCGGTGTCCAAGCGGGAGACAAAGAAGGAGGCCACGGAGTGAATAGTGGAGACATCCTTACCTGCTTCGGCGGCGCGCTGAATTCCCTCCTTGTAGGCGGCAATCACCTGTGCGTAGCGCTCCACAGAGAAGATCAGGGTGACGTTGACGGAAATACCTTCTGCCAGAGCATCGGAGATGGCGGGCAAGGAACCGTCGGTTGCCGGGATCTTGATCATGAGGTTGGGGCGGTTAACCTTGGCCCACAGCTCGCGGGCCTGTGCCAAGGTTGCCTCCGCATCCGCAGAGATTCGTGGATCAACCTCGATGGACACCCGCCCATCCCGGCCATCGGTTGATTCATAGATCTCGGTGAAGAGATCGCAGGCATTGCGGACATCGTCTATGGCGAGCAAGTACACCGCGTCGTCCGCGGTAGCGGACTTTTCTTTCAGCGCTGCGATGTCGGCATCGTAGGAGGTGCCGGAGGACATTGCGGCAGCAAAGATTGCCGGGTTCGTGGTGACACCCACGATGGACTTGGTGTCGAGGAGTTCGCGGAGGTTGCCGGAATCCAAGCGCTCGCGGGAAAGATCATCGAGCCACGTCGAGGTACCGAGACGGGCCAGCTCATCAATATGTGTCATGGTGTGTGCAGGGTCCTTTCGTAATGGACAGCAGTAGGGGGTTAGCCTGCCTGAGCAGCGGTGAGGGACTCGCGGGCGGCGTCAGCGACGGCCTCGGCAGTGAAGCCGAACTTCTCAAAGAGTTCCGCTGCAGGTGCGGAAGCGCCGAAGTGCTCCAAGGACACGGTGCGGCCGAAGAAACCGGTGTACTTGTGCCACGGCATGGAGATACCGGCCTCGACGGAAACACGCGCGCGCACCGAGGAGGGGAGGACGGACTCGCGGTAGGAAGCGTCCTGCTCGTCGAACCACTCTAGGCACGGCGCGGACACCACGCGGGTCGCGGTACCGTCCGCCTCGAGTTGCTTGGCGGCCTCCACGGCGAGCTGTACCTCGGAGCCGGTGGCGATAAGAATCACGTCCGGGGTTTCCTTCGATGCCTCAACGAGGACGTAGGCGCCGCGGCGCACACCTTCGGCAGCCTTCTCCTTGGTTCCTTCGAGTACAGGCAGGTTCTGGCGGGACAGAGCGAGGCCCTTCGGAGCGGCCTTGTACTCAAGGGCCGCCGCCCACGCCTGGGCGGTCTCGTTGGCATCTGCCGGGCGGATGACGGAGAGGTTGGGGATGGCGCGCAGGGCAGCGAGCGTTTCCACTGGCTGGTGGGTCGGGCCGTCTTCGCCCAGCCCGATGGAATCGTGCGTCCAGACGTAGTAGGTATCGGTGGACATGAGCGCGCCGAGGCGGACAGCCGGGTACTGGTACTCAGAGAAGATGAGGAAGGTACCACCGTAGACGCGGGTATTGCCGTGCAGTGCAATGCCGTTCATGACTGCGGACATGGCGTGTTCGCGGATGCCGAAGTGCAGGTTGCGGCCGTAGGGGGTGGCAGTCCAAGTATCGGTGGTGATGGACTCTGGGCCGAAGGAATCTGCGCCCTTGATCACCGTGTTGTTGGAGCCTGCCAGATCGGCGGAGCCGCCCCACATCTCCGGCAGGGAGGCTGCCAGTGCTTGGATGGCGGCCTCGGAAGCCTTGCGCGTGGCCAAGGACTCGCCCGCTTCCCATGTCGGAAGTTCTGCGGCGAAGTCAGCCGGCAGCTCGCGAGCCTGGAGGCGGTCGAAGAGCTTCTTCTCCTCCGGGTTGGCAGCTGCCCACGCGTCAAACTTTTCCTGCCACTCTGCGTGCTTCGCGGCACCGCGAGTGGTCAGCTCGCGGGTGTGTGCGAGGACTTCCTCGTCGATGTGGAAGGACTGCGCCGGATCGAAGCCGAGGACCTCCTTGGTGGCGGCTACCTCATCCTCGCCAAGAGCTGCACCGTGGACGCCACCGGTGTTCATCTTGTTCGGTGCCGGGTAACCAATCACGGTCTTAACTCGGATGAAGGAGGGGCGGGAGGTTTCGGCGCGTGCCGCGGCGGCAGCTGCTTCGATGGCTTCGACATCTTCGCCGGACTCCACGGTCTGCACGTGCCAGCCATAGGCCTCGTAACGCTTAGCCACGTCCTCGTTGAAGGCAATGTTGGTGTCGTCCTCAATGGAGATGCGGTTGTCATCCCAGAAGACGATGAGATTGCCCAGCTTCTGGGTGCCCGCCAAGGAAGAAGCCTCAGCGGTGACACCCTCTTGCAAGTCACCGTCGGAGGCGATGACGTAAACGAAGTGATCGAAGGGGGATTCGCCGGCCGGGGCCGAGGCATCGAACAGGCCGCGCTCTTTGCGTGCGGCCATTGCCATGCCGACCGCGGACGCCAAGCCTTGGCCCAGGGGACCGGTGGTGATCTCGACGCCATCGGTGTGGTGAACCTCGGGGTGGCCCGGAGTCTTCGAGCCCCAGGTGCGCAGCGACTTGAGATCCTCCATCTCGAGACCGAAACCGCCGAGGAAGAGCTGGATGTACTGCGTCAGGGAAGAGTGTCCAACGGAGAGTACGAAGCGGTCGCGCCCTGCCCAGTGAACATCGGCCGGATCGTGGTTAAGCACGCGCTGGTAGAGCGTGTAGGCCAGCGGTGCCAGGGACATGGCGGTACCGGGATGGCCGGAGCCGCAATTCTGGACGGCGTCGGCAGCTAGGACGCGCACGGTATCCACGGCGCGAGTATCGAGGTCACTCCAGTCCGAAGGATAACGGCGCTCAACCATAGCCTGCAGTTCCGGGGACAACTTTTCGTTCGACACGGCGAAAACCTCACTTCGCTTCTGGAAACAGATATACCGTTAATCAGTGTAAAGGTTTTTCGATCTTCGGCGGGGGATTATATAAACCAGGTTTCGGGCGGTAGTCTGGCATGGTTGACGCTGTTGCCCCGCTGCCAGCCAGTGGGCGGCGACTATCCCCGAAGAACGCTTGGGGGATTCGCCACGAAGTTCTCGGGAACTTTTTGGCGCGGGCAGCCGACCAGTACGTCAGACCCATAAGCCATACACCCACGTGCCGGATATACGGAGGATTGTTCCTTGGAGACCATCAAGGCCTATTTTGCGCTAACGAAACCGAGGATCATTGAGCTCCTCCTCGTGGCGGCAATTCCGGCTATGCTCCAGGCGCAGCGTGGATTCGAGGCAGTGTCCTCCAACTTCTGGCTCATCGTCTCCACCATCTTCGGTGGATGGATGGGTGCCGCGGCTGCCCACACGTTCAATAACGTCGTCGATTATGAGATCGACCAGAAGATGCAGCGCACCCGTGCCCGGCCGCTAGTGCGCAAGACCATCTCGCGGCGCAATGCCGCGATCTTCGCGTGGATCATGTTGGCGCTATCCGTCTTTTGGCTGGGTGTGTTAGCTAACTCGTGGTTGGCCGCGTTCTTCGTGCTCTTGACCAACTTCTTTTATGTCATCGTCTACACGAAGTTCCTCAAGATGCGGAACTCCCAGAACATCGTCTGGGGTGGCCTCGCTGGCTGTATGCCCGCCATGGTGGGTTGGGCCGTCATTCGTGATAATGCACCGGCAGGGGAGCCGGACCGTTGGTGGCAGGCCGTGGTGCTGTTCCTCATTATCTTCTTCTGGACCCCGCCCCACACGTGGGCGCTGGCGATGAAGTACAAGGAGGACTACCGCAAGGCTGGGGTGCCGATGCTGCCCGTCGTTGCCGGGGAAGTAGAGGTGACCCGCCAAATCGTGTGGTACACGATCGGCACGGTTATCGTGACCTTCCTTATCATCCCTGCGGCCTCGTGGATCTACTTGGTGGCCGCGGTGTCTTCCGGCGCGGTCTTCCTTTGGATGGCGATTCGTCTGCACCAAGGGGTAAAGAAGGGCGCAAAGGTCAAGCCCATGCGCCTGTTTATTTACTCCAACAACTACCTGTCGGTTCTCTTTATCGGCCTGTCCATCGACGCCGTCGTGGGCTGGGAGCCCATCGGGCGCATGCTGGGATGGTCGGCCGCGCTGTTCTAGCGAGCTAGTCTTCGCGTACCCGGAGGACGATCGAGCCTGTGGTCTTGCGCTCTTGGAGGTCGCGGTGGGCCTGAGCAGCTTCGGCGAGCGGATACTCCGCGGAGATGCGGAAGTCGAGGTCGCCATCGATGACCGCCTGCACCACTGCCTGGGCGCGCATCTGGAACTCGCCTTCCTGGGAGGTCCAGGCGCCGAGTGAGGGGCGGGTGAGGAAGATGGAGCCGTGCTTGTTCAGCAGCTGCGGGTCCATCGGCGGGACGGGGCCCGACGCGGCACCGAAGAGCGCTACCGTGCCGCGTGGTCGTACAACCTCAAGGGATTCACCGAAGGTGGCTTTGCCGACGCCGTCGTAGACCACGTCCACGCCGCGCCCACCGTTGTGACGACGCACCTGCTCGGCCAAGCCGCTGCTGTAGCGGAACACGTGGTCTGCGCCCGCGCCATAGGCCAGCTCTTCCTTCTCATCCGTGGAGACCACGGAATAGACGGTGGCGCCCAGGGACTTCGCCATCTGGGTGAGGATCAAGCCCACGCCGCCTGCACCGGCAGTGATCAGACAGGATGCTCCTTCCCCTAGCTGATACACACCGTGGGTGAGGTAGTGCGCCGTCATGCCCTGCAGGAGCATCGAACCGGCGACGGCGGAGGGAATCTCGTCGGGGACGGCCACCACGCGGTCGCGCGGCACGCAGACCTGCTCCGCATAGGAGCCGAAAGCGTGATCCCAGGCCACCATCGTGCCCGGGGCGATTTCTCCCTGGGGGTCGTGCACAACGCGTCCGGTTCCTTCGAGACCGATGATGAAAGGCACGGAGGCGTTGTAGATGCCTTCGCGGTAGTAGGTGTCGATGTAGTTGACACCGGCCACGGAGACGTCGACAAGCAACTGCTCCTTCGTCGGCGTGGGGGATTCTACCTCGGCGTAGGTGAGGACCTCGGGCCCTCCGGTCGTGGTCACCTGAATAGCATGCATGGTGTCTAGGCTAAACGAAGCACAGGCACCCGCGCAGCAAAAAGCACCGCCATCCTCACTTCCTGGTGAGAACGGCGGCGCTACGAGTACCTGTTGTAGTGGCTTTACTGGCTCCGCTGACTCTGCTTAGCCTTGGGCGGCGGGAACGTTCTCGTCACCGCGCTGGGCAGTGCTGGCAGTAGTGCCATCCTCGTTTCCGACGCGGCGCAAGCCATGCGCCCACAGCAAGGCGGTGAAGGCCGTGACCACTGAGGACATGCCCACGTGGAAGGGGACGGTCCAGCGGGGGATGTGGAGATAGAACTGGGTGACACCGATAGCCCACTGGATGACGATGCACGCAATGAGCACCCAGCCGGCTTTCTTGGCCACCTTGGGGGCGCCGGTGCGGTGCAGGAGGAAGACCACGATGAGTGTCAGCGCTAAGTAGACGTACATGCAGACCGCGTGAATGATGGCCATGCCATAGGTGTCCACGCCGAGGCGTCCCTCCATACCCACACCGGCATCACCGGAGTGGGTACCTGAGCCAGTCACAAAGGTACCGGTCAGCAGAACGATGGACAGGGCTACTGTGGCCACCACCGCTAGGGTGCGCACGGCGGCGGGGAAGAGGCGAGTAGGGGTTCCGTCATCGGGTTCGTTGATGCGGGAGAACAGCATGGCCGCGATCCACACCAGGACCATAGATGGGAGGAAGTGAATTGCCACACTCCACCAGGAAAGCTTCAGCACCACCGACAGGGCGCCGATGAGTGCCTGCACGAAAATACCTGCGAGCCCTGCCCAGGCATAGACCTTGAGCTCCTTGCGGCGCTGCGCCTTGTGGACCACCACAATGCTGGCGATGGCCGCCGCCGCCACAACAAAAGTCAGCAGGCGGTTGCCGAACTCAATGGCCTGGTGGAGCATGGGAGCCGCGCCCTGGATGGGAACCAAGGAACCAGGGTGGCAGTTAGGCCAGGTGACGCAACCAAGGCCGGAGCCGGTTACGCGCACGATGGAACCCGATACTGTAATGCCACCCTGGCAGAGCAGGAGGATGAGCGCGACGATGCGCTGCGTCTTCACCGAGGGACCGGTGGTCGGCGCAGCGGGCGCGGTGGAATGTTGAGGAGAGGAAATATTGGCGGTACTCACGGCTATTCAGCCTACCGCCCGGCCCCATCCGGGAACCAATATCGACGGGTGGGTCACACCACGCAAGGGAGAAGAATCACTTTTAGCCCTCGAAGCGGAACCAACGCACTGCGGCAAACGACGCCACCGCTGACCAACCGACGAGTACAAGGAGCTCAAAGCCCGGGAAGGACCCGTTAAGGGCGGTATCGAGTCCGGCGGCCATTGCCACGGTGGGTACGAGGGTCAACACCCCGTTATCACCGAGCCCCTGGGAAAACATGACCCATCCGACGGTGCCGAGAAGGATAAACCAAATGAGGTTGGCCACCGCCAAGACCACCTCCGAACTCAGCGTGCCGCCGAGCAGTAGGCCTAAGGCCGTAAACGTGGCCACACCCAAGGCGAGGGTGAGCACGCCGATGGCCGCGCCCCCAGCGGTGATGCGCAGCCCCAGGAAGGCGGCGATCGTCCCCAGCACGAGGACCTGGAGCACCACCATCGACAGCACGGCGAGAATCTTTCCCACCACAATGGCCCAGGCAGGAACGCCTGAAGCGCCTGTGCGTTTCAGCGCACCATAGCGACGGTCGAAAGCCAAGGAGATGGCCTGACCCGTGAAACCGGAGGAGGTCGCCGCAACGGCCAGCACCATGGGGAAGATTTCCTCCACGCCGTGGCCAGTGCTGTCTTGCAGTGTCGCAGCGCCGATCAAGATGGCCACTGGGATGATGATGCTCAGCAGCTGCTGCTCGCCGTGACGCAGCATGAGCTTGGATTCGATAGCCCCTTGGGCACGTGCCATGGCCGCTACACCCACGCGCTGCGGGTGCGGGCTAAAAGTGCCGGGTGCGAAGGTGCTCATGGAGCTTCTCCTTGTTCAAACAACATGATGAAAGAATCGGGGTGAAGGGCCGAGGGGCAGTTCTAGCTGCGCATGTCGCGGCCCGTGAGATCGAGGAAGACTTCTTCGAGATTCCGGTGTGAGGTGTGCAGGTTGCGGAGGATGACGTTTTGCGCGGCCAAGCATGAAGCCAGCGCCGCGATGCCGGCGGGGCTGGGCTCCGAGGTGAGACGGTAATGCAGGGGGCGGAGAGCTTCCGCCGCGATGCCGGCGTCCCGCAGCGCCTCGAGGTCCACCGGTGTGGCGGTATCGAAATTCACCTGTGGAACATCGGCCGAGTCCGTCAGCGATGCTGCGGTGCCGCTCGCCACGAGTTGGCCGTGGTCAATAATGACGACGCGGTCGCTGAGCGCTTCCGCTTCATCCATGAGGTGCGTGGTGAGGATGACGGTTACGCCATCGGCTCGGAGGGCGCGGATGAGGTCCCACACGGCAAGGCGCGACTGGGCATCCATTCCTGCGGTGGGTTCATCGAGAAAGACCAACTCTGGGCGCCCGATGATCGCTAGGGCTAGGGAAAGACGTTGTTGTTGCCCGCCGGACAGGCGGCGGTAGCTGCTCTTCGCCACCCCGCGCAGTCCGAGCGTGTCCAGCAGCCACTCCGGGTCCAAGGGATTCTCGTTATAGGAGGCGCTAAGCTCAAGCATCTCCTTGACTTTGATTCCGGAATAGGAGCCGCCGCCCTGCAGCATGATGCCGATGCGGGAGCGCACAGCATCGGGATTGCGCGCGGGGTTAAGACCCAGCACCTCGATGCGGCCCGACGTAGGCTTCTTGAAACCCTCACACATTTCGATGGTGGTGGTCTTGCCTGCGCCGTTAGGGCCCAGCAAGCACAGGATCTCGCCGTAATTGGCGCGGAAACTCAGCCCATTCACTGCGTTGACGTCGCCATAGGTCTTCATGACGTTATCTAAGACAAGAGCTGATGTAGTCACGAATCGCTAGTTTAGGACACGTACGCCCGCCCTGCGCAAAGCAACCCACCCCACGCCGGCGAGGACGAGGAATGTCACCAAGGCGGCGAGGTAAATGACGAAGACTGTCCCTGGGGGAAGGCCGAGGCCGCGGGGAAGCACGATGAAACTCATGAACCCGGAATAGATGATCACCGCCATGCGGAAGAAGCGCCGGTTGGCCCAGGCCGCCAGCGGCAGCACCGCCCACAGGATGTACCAGGGTTGGACGACAGGAAAGAACACCACGAGCACGAAGGTCGATACCCCCAAGCCGCCCACAGGGTGGATGGCACCGCGGTAGGTGGCAAAGAGCATGCGGATCATAAAGCCCGCGGCAATGATGACGCCCACAGTCCGGGTCACGGTGAGGATGGCCTCGGTGTGATCACCCAATCCCAACAGCATCCCAAGGAAGCCGGCGCCGACGCCTACGGAGGTCGTCGCAGACAGCCACGACCGGATGGTGGCCGCGCCGCCCTGGCCAAAGACCCAACCAATGTCGATCCCCGTGAGTACCGTCACTGCGGCGATGGAGGTGGCAAGCAGGAGAAGCTGCGCTGCCCCGGCGCCCAGCACTGCCCGCACGCCGGACACGCCGTGCTTGTCGACGAGCCTGCGTGCCGCCGCCATGCCAACGAACCCGAGGCCGATAAAGCCAGTCACCTTGACCATTCCGGCACACGAGATCAGGACGCCAGATGCGATAAACAGCGACCATGCTCGCCAGCGGGCCTCGTGGGAATCGTTAACCGCCCGCAACCCCAGCTCCACACCGACGAGAGCTAGCCCCAGCATGAAGGATTCATTGTGGATGCCTCCGACGAGGTGGAGGATGGTCAAAGGGTTAAGGATGCCCAGCCACAGCGCTGCCTCCGGGGATACTCGGCAGCGCGTAGCAAGCCGCGCGATGGCCCAACCGGCGGCGATGATACCGACGAGGGACAGTACCCGGTGCAGGACAACACCCCAGATAATGGAGTCGTTGGTCAGCCAACTGACCACCGCCGCTACACCTAGCGCCACAGGGCCATAAGGGGAAGGTGAGTTCGCCCAGATGAACGGGACGGAGCGGGCCAGGTCGTTATCGGCGCCTAGTAGCTCCACCGGCCCCGCCGAATAGGGATCGAGGCCTTGGAGCACGATGGAGCCGTTAGCGAGGTAGGAGTAAATGTCCTGCGTGAACAGGGGAGCGGTCACCAAAAGCGGGAGAACCCACCCTAGCCAGGTGCGCCACATCTGGCTCTGCGTGACCACCCGGGGCGAGTGGCTAAAGCGCCGAACCTTGGCCGGCTTCTGTAGGCGCAGGGGCGCGCCCACCAGCGGTGCCATGCAAATCCACGCCGTGACCATGAAACCGACCCCGATGAACACGATGGCGGAGGCTGACTGCAGCATCCGCGTCATGAGCGAGCCAAAAGGCAGAGACTCATAGGGGTTGCCCACCACCGGAAGCGCACCGGCGCCCAATCCGCCGAGCGCAATGAGTAGCGCACCAATGGTGCCGAGCCACCGGAGGCTAAAGAGCGTGCGCAGCTGGGCGATGGTGTGGCGGTGGACGTCGCCAAGCGCGGCGCCCTCTGCACCGTCGGAAGAATCTGGAAAATCTTGGTGCAAGAGCGCGGAACGGGATCCGGGCAGGCCCATGCGGGGGAGTTCATCGCGCACGCCCCAAAAGACGCGGTGCAATCGCCCCGATCGGGTGTAATCGCGCTCCATATTCATGAGTGTCTACCTTAGTCGCTCGGTGCTGAGAGAGGACGAGCTGCCCGCGACACGAATGAAAGAGTGGAAATCGGGAATGAATTAAGGAACACTAGTGTTGTCTAAAGAGAGAGTGTTTCATTCAAGGAGGTGTACACCGTGACGAAGGAGCTACCTAGGGAGACTCGCTCGACTGAGGGCGACACCCGCCGACACGTCATGTTGTTGCTCCTAAAAGACGGCCCGGTAACGGCGTCGTATCTGGGTGAACGTCTCGGTCTCTCTGCAGCCGGCATCCGTCGGCACTTAGACATTTTGGTGGAGGAAGGACTCACCGAGGTGGTGCATCGCCGCCCATCAGCCCGCCCTGGGCAGTCGGTGGGCCGTGGTCGCCCCGCCAAGCATTTCCGCCTCACGGATCAGGGCCGCGCCCAATTTGGGCACGCCTACGATCAGCTGGCGGCGGAAGCGCTCACCGCACTGCGTGAAGCGGGCGGGCCGGAGGCGGTTCGTCGCTTCGCCAAGGCTCGCTTCGAGCGCCTCGTGGAGGACGTGAAGCCCCTGGTAGAAGATCAGGAATCCGTTCCGGAGGTGGCGCGTCAGCTGGCCGAAGTGCTCGACGCGCATGGCTACGCGGCCACGGTGACGTCGGTGGGCAACGGAGTACAGATTTGCCAGCACCATTGCCCGGTCGCCCACGTGGCGGCCGAGCATCCGGAGTTGTGTGAAGCTGAACAGGAAGTCTTCTCCGCGCTATTAGGCAAACATGTGCAGCCCTTGGCCTCCATTGCGGATGGTCATGGAATCTGCACCACGAATATCCCCTTAACCCCAGTCCCGCCTTCCGCGGCGGAGCCGGGGAAGAACTAATCGAACTAGAAAGGAGCGGGCTTTGACACAGGCACAACCGGCACCAGGCCTTGAAACCAAGATGAGCGATGACGAGATCATCTCCTCTATCGGCGGCTATGAGTACGGCTGGCACGATTCCGACGAAGCCGGCCAGGCAGCACACCGCGGTTTGAGTGAGGACGTCGTCCGCGATATTTCTCGGAAGAAGAACGAGCCGGAGTGGATGCTCGAGTCCCGTCTGAAGGCTCTGCGCGTCTTCAACAAGAAGCCAGTTCCGACCTGGGGCCCAGATCTGTCCGGAATCGACTTCGACAACATTAAGTACTTTGTCCGCTCCACCGAGAAGCAGGCCCAAACCTGGGATGACCTGCCGGACGACATTAAGGAGACCTACGACAAGCTGGGTATCCCGGATGCTGAGAAGAAGCGTCTGGTCTCCGGTGTTGCCGCGCAGTACGAGTCCGAGGTGGTTTACCACAAGATCCGCGAGGACCTGGAGGCCCAGGGCGTTATCTTCGTTGATACCGACACCGCGGTGCGCGAGTACCCGGAGATCCTCCAGGAATACTTCGGCACCGTGATTCCGGCCGGCGACAACAAGTTCTCCGCGCTGAATAACGCCTGCTGGTCCGGTGGTTCCTTCGTGTACGTTCCGAAGGGCGTCCACGTGGATATTCCGCTGCAGGCCTACTTCCGCATTAACACCGAGAACATGGGCCAGTTCGAGCGCACCCTCATCATCGTGGAGGAGGGCGCCTACGTTCACTACATCGAGGGGTGCACCGCGCCGATCTACAACTCGGATTCGCTGCACACCGGTGTCATCGAGATCATCGTGAAGAAGGGCGGCCGCTGCCGCTACACCACCATTCAGAACTGGTCCACCAACGTCTACAACCTGGTGACCCAGCGCGCCAAGGTCGAAGAGGGCGGCACCATGGAATGGGTCGATGGCAACATCGGCTCCAAGGTCACTATGAAGTACCCGTCCTGCTGGCTTACCGGCGAGCACGCCAAGGGTGAGGTACTCTCCCTGGCCTTTGCTGGCGATAACCAGGTCCAGGACACCGGCTCCAAGATGATCCACATGGCGCCGAACACCTCCTCCAACATCGTCTCGAAGTCCGTGGCCCGCAACGGCGGCCGCGCGGCCTACCGCGGCTTGGTGCAGGTCAACGCTAACGCTACGAACTCCGCTGCCAACGTCGAGTGTGATGCCTTGCTTGTGGACAATGACTCGAGGTCGGACACGTATCCGTACAACGACATCCGCAATGATCACGTCACCCTCGGCCACGAGGCAACGGTCTCCCAGGTCTCTGAGGAGCAGCTGTTCTACCTCATGTCCCGCGGTATCGCTGAGGAAGAGGCCATGGCGATGATTGTGCGCGGCTTCGTCGAGCCGATTGCTAAGGAGCTCCCGATGGAATACGCGCTGGAGCTGAACCGTCTTATCGAGCTGCAGATGGAAGGATCGGTGGGCTAAGTGGTAGCTTCCAACGAATTTAATCCGGCTGACGTCACTAAGGGAGACCAGTTCACCTCCTTCGATGTCGAGGACTTCCCGGTCCCGCACGGCCGCGACGAGGTCTGGCGTTTCATCTCCTTGCGTAACCTTCGCGGGCTGCACAATGGTGAGTTCGCGCCGGCAACCGCCCAGAAGATTGACGTGGTGGCCCCGGAAGGCGTAACGGCCGAGACCGTGGCGCCTGACGACGACCGCCTGGGCACCGCCGGTGCACCTGCTGACCGCGTTGCAGCTCAGGCCTGGTGCTCCATGCCGGAGGCGCAGATCGTCAGCGTTGACGCCGATGCACGACTGGATAAGCCGGTGGAGATCACCATCACCGGCGCTGGTGAGGGCGTGACCTCCTTTGGTGCGACCTCCATCCACGTGGGCAATCACGCGGAGGTCACCATCGTTCTTAAGTACGTCGGTTCCGGTACCCACGCAGACAACGTGGAGTTCGTGCTGGGCGACGGCTCCCAGGTCACCGTCGTCGTCGACGCCGACTGGGAAGACGATGCAGTGCACCTGTCCCATCAGATTGCGAAGGTGGGCCGCGACGCCGTACTGCGCCACAACACCGCCATCTTTGGCGGCGAGATTGTGCGCCTTGTTCCGCGCGTAGTTTTCGATGGCCCCGGTGGCGATGCCGAGCTGCTCGGCGTCTACTTTGCTGATGCCGGCCAGTACTTCGAGAACCGCCTGCTGGTGGACCACGACGTGCCGAACTGCCGCTCTCGCGTCTTCTACAAGGGCGCTCTGCAGGGTGCTACTGCTGCGCAGAAGGCCGAGGCCGGCTCCGCCTCCCGCACCCCGGAGGCCCGCACCTGCTGGGTCGGTGACGTGCTCATCCGCAAGAATGCGAACAACACGGACACCTATGAGACGAACAACAACTTGATCCTCACCGAGGGTGCGCGCGCTGACGCCATCCCGAACCTGGAGATCCAGACCGGTGAGATCGTCGGTGCTGGCCACGCCGCAACGGTGGGCCGCTTCGATGACCTTGAGCTGTTCTACCTCATGTCCCGCGGTATTCCTGCCGCCGAGGCACGCCGCCTCATCATCCGCGGCTTCTTCTCCGAAGTCATCTCCCGCATCCCGGTCGAGTCCCTGCGCGAGGATCTGGAATCCCGCGTCGTCGACGAGCTCGCCAAGATCAACGCTTAAAACTTCCCGAAAGCAGGTACCAACTCAATGTCTACTCTGGAAATCAAGAATCTCCACGCGCAGGTGCTCCCACACGAGGAGGACGGTGAGCCCACGCCGATCCTCAAGGGTGTCAACCTCACCATCAATTCCGGTGAGACCCACGCCGTCATGGGCCCCAACGGCTCCGGCAAGTCCACCCTGTCCTACGTTATCGCCGGTCACCCCAAGTATGAGGTGACCGAGGGCGAGGTGCTTCTCGACGGCGAGAACATCCTCGAGATGGAAGTCGACGAGCGCGCCCGCGCTGGTCTTTTCCTGGCCATGCAGTACCCGACTGAGGTGCCGGGCGTGAAGATGTCGCAGTTCATGCGCTCCGCCGTGACCGCTATCCGTGGCGAGGCTCCGAAGCTGCGCGAGTGGAACAAGGAGCTCACCGAGGCCCGCGAGAAGCTGGCCATCGATAAGTCCTTTGCACACCGCTCCGTGAACGAGGGCTTCTCCGGTGGTGAGAAGAAGCGCCACGAGGTCATGCAGCTCGACATCCTCAAACCGAAGTTCGCCGTCATGGACGAGACCGACTCCGGCCTGGACGTCGACGCCCTGCGCGTCGTCTCCGATGGCATCAACAGCTATCAGGAGGAGACCAACGGCGGCATCCTCCTCATCACGCACTACAAGCGCATCCTCAACTACGTTGTCCCGGACTTCGTTCACGTCTTCGCCGACGGACAGATCATCAAGACCGGCGGCGCCGAGCTGGCTGACCAGCTTGAGGCAGACGGCTACGAGCAGTTCCTCAAGTAGGCTGTACCGCCGACCCCGGTAACACCACGACACGCTAGAGAAAAAGAACCGAGCACAAGGACCTATGCCTGAACTAGACGTTAATGCGATTCGGGAACAATTCCCTATCCTCTCGCGCACGGTGCGCGACGGTAAACCTTTGGTGTACCTGGATTCGGGAGCGACCTCGCAACGTCCCCTGCCGGTATGGAAGGCCGAGGAGGAGTTCGTGCTCGGCACCAACGCTCCGGTGCACCGCGGTTCCTACCAGCTGGCGGAGGAGGCCGATGACGCGTACGAGTCCGCTCGCCAGGCCATCGCCGCCTTCGTTGGTGCCGACCGCGATGAGATTGCCTTCACCAAGAACGCCACTGAAGCGCTCAATGAGGTTGCCTACGTGCTCAGTGATGAGCGCGCCGGCGAGCTTTATGTCGGTGAGGGCGATACCGTCGTGGTCACCGAACTGGAGCACCACGCGAACTTGGTGCCGTGGCAAGAGCTGTGCCAGCGCACCGGCGCGACGCTGAAGTGGTACTCCATGACCGAGGACGGCCGCATTGATCTCGATTCGCTTGAGCTCGATGACTCCGTGAAGGTCGTGGCTTTTACCCACCAGTCCAACGTGACCGGGGCCGTGGCTCCCGTCGCAGAGTTGGTACGTCGTGCCCGTGCCGTAGGTGCCATGGTGGTTCTCGACGCCTGCCAGTCGGTGCCGCACATGCCGGTGGATTTCCACGAACTTGATGTGGATTTTGCCGCGTTCTCTGGGCACAAGATGTGCGGGCCGACCGGCGTGGGCGTGCTCTACGGTAAGCAAGAGCTGCTGGCGCAGCTGCCGCCTTTCCTCACCGGCGGTTCCATGATCGAAGTAGTCAAGATGGAAGGCTCGACGTTTGCCGCGCCACCCACCCGCTTCGAGGCCGGAACCCAAATGACCAGCCAGGTTGTGGGCCTTGGTGCAGCAGTGAAGTTCTTGAGCGAGGTGGGCATGGAGGCCATCCACGCCCACGAGCAGAAACTCACTGCACTGGCCTTGCAGAAGCTTGCCGAGATCCCCGGCGTGCGTATCATCGGGCCTGAAAACACCGAGGATCGCGGAGGAGCGGTCTCCTTCATCGTGGATGGGATCCATCCGCATGACCTAGGCCAGGTTCTTGACTCTCATGGCGTATCCATCCGCACCGGCCACCACTGTGCGTGGCCGCTGCACCGCGCGTGCCAGGCTAATTCGACCGCACGCGCTAGCTTTTACCTGTACAACACTGAGGACGAGGTCGACGCCCTCATAGAGGCGGTGCGGGCTGCCCGCACCTTCTTTGGAGTGAGCGAATGAACCTAGATTCCATGTACCAGGACGTCATCCTGGACCACTACAAGAACCCGAAATTCTCTGGCCTGCGCGAAGGCCAGGCAGAAGTTCACCACGTCAACCCTTCCTGCGGTGATGAACTCACCCTCCGCGTGAAGCTTTCCCCCGACGGCACAACCGTCGAGGACGTGTCCTACGACGCCGAGGGATGCTCCATTTCGCAGGCCTCGACCTCTGTTATGGCGGAGGAAATCGTCGGCATCCCCCTCGAGGAGGCAAACGCCAAGCTGGCCGAATTCGAGAGGATGGTGACCTCCCGCGGCGAAGTGGAAGGTGACGACGAGATCATCGGGGACGGCATCGCCTTCGCCGGCGTAGCCAAGTTCCCCGCCCGTGTTAAGTGCGCTCTCCTCGGGTGGAAGGCTTTCCAAGCCGCCACCGTGGAAGCGTTGAACGAATTGGAGAAGTAGATGGCTGATAACACTGAAACCACCGGTGGCAGCACCGATCCTTACCAGGACCAGAATGCCTCCTTCGATGGCGCTGCTGTCAAGCCTGAACAGACCGAAGAGCAGATTGCGAAGACCTTCGATATCACCGAGTACCTTCGTGATGTCATCGACCCAGAGCTTGGAATCAACATCGTTGATCTGGGCTTGGTCTATGACGTCTGGCTCGACGATATTGACGGCAAGAACACCTGCGTCATTAACATGACGCTGACCTCCCCGGCCTGTCCTCTCACCGATGTCATCGGCGAACAGATCGAGGATGTCATCGTAGGCAACAAGCTCGCCGAGGCAGTCCAGCTCAACTGGGTCTGGATGCCGCCGTGGGGCCCGAACATGATTACCGAGGAGGGCCGCGAGATGCTCCAGGCCCTCGGCTTCGCCGTCTAGTTTCGGCTGCAAGTCCCCATTACCGTCAGCCCGAGGCGCCTAAGGTCTTCACAACATGACCTTGCGCACTCGGGCTGGCGGTTTCTTTTTCCATAATGCGCGGTATTTTAAGTAGCTTTAAGAGCTTGAGTACTCACTGCTATGACGAAGCGGGTGAGGACGCCGGATCCAAAGCCGAGGAGATGATGTCCACCGCTTCATCCTTGGATGCGGCGGATTGTAGGCGAGTACGGAAATCATCCTTCATGATTGCCCGCGCCAGCTTGGAAAGCAGCTTGAGGTGCTGCTTGCCGGCGTCCTCAGGCACTGCAATGAGGAAGACCAACGTCGTTGGTTCCTCGCCCTCTGCCCACGTAATCCCCTCGGGAAGACGAGCAAAGGCCAAAGTCGGCACTGTCACTCCCGCGGAACGAGCATGTGGGATAGCCACACCATGCCCCACACCGGTCGAATGCTTCGCTTCCCGCTCTAGGGCCGTAGTGATAACTGCGGAAGGATCAGAAAGCCGAGGGGAGACAAGCTGGACTAGCGAATCGATCGTTTCCTTGCGATTCGTGCCAAGGTCTTGGTCAAGGCTCACCGTGTCGGCAGAAAGCAAAGGTTCTTCCTGGACCGGTGCTTCTGACACATCCTCCTTAGCTATGCCCGCTTCACCCCGTTCACCAGAGCTCTCATTCTTACTCTGGGCCTTTCTATTTTGGGTAAGTCCGATCAACAGAAGCATGACGGAAGCACAGACAACGACACCAATAAGCAGTGCGATGAAGAAGCCCACGACGTTGTCGACAGCCCCGAGCACAGCAACGATGGGGCCACCATGCATGACATGGTCCTTGACCCCGAATGCACCTGCCAGGGCGCCTGCTACCGCACCACCGATGACGTTGGCTGGGATGACCTGCAGCGGGCGTGCCGCCGCAAGAGGGATAGCGCCTTCAGTGATGCCAAAGAACCCCATGAAGAGCGCGGCGATACCGGCGTCCTTCTCCGCCTTATTGAACCAAGCACGGCGTACGAGGGTCGCAACACCCACCGCCAGGGGCGGTACAGCGATGGCGGTAGCCGCCATGCCCATCGGAGCCGCATTGCCGGCTGCAATCATGCCCCCGCCGAACAGGAAGGCAGTTTTATTAAAGGGACCGCCCATGTCGAAAGCGATCATCGCGCCAATGACGAGACCGAGGACAATGACAGAGGAGCCTTCCATCCCGGCGAGGTACTCGGTCATGGCTTCAAAGGCGCCGGCTACTGGCGCACCGACAAAGTAGATAAAGATTAGCCCCACGATGAGTGTGGTGAAGATCGGAATAACGATGATCGGCCAAATCGGGGCGATGTACTTATTAACGGGAATCTTTTTGATTCCCAGGGCTATGTAGCCTGACAGGATGCCTGTGACGATGCCGCCTAGGAAGCCCGCTCCAGCTTCAGAGCCGTAAAGCGAGCCGGTCGTAGCGATAAGACCAGTGATGAGTCCCGGCGCTAAACCGGGGCGGTCCGCAATGCCGACCGCGATATAACCGGAAAGGATCGGCACCATGAGAGAAAAGGCTAGGCCGCCAAGCTCATTCAGGGTGTTCCAGAAGGAGTCTTCGGGGATAGCCAGGCCCTCGGGCGTGGGTGTTCCTCCGATTGAGAGTGCTACCGCGATGAGGAGACCACCGGTGACCACGAACGGAATCATGTGGGAGACACCATTCATTAGCGCCTTGTAGAGAGTCTGACCCACCGCACGGAACCCCGTGGTACTGCTGGAGTTTTCATTACGCTGAGCTTCTTGCGGCTCTTCGCCCGAAGTCTTTTCTTCCCACTTCGCCGCTGACAGAGCGCGAGTGAGGAGTTCCTTTGGATGCTTAATCGCTTCATCGACACCAGTCGCTGCTAGGCGCTTTCCGCGAAAGCGGTCCTTTGCAATGACGGTGTCGGCACCGATCACGATGGCATCGGCTTCCTCGATGTCCTGAGAGCTAAAGGTGCCTTCGACGCCAATTGAACCATGTGTCTCAATCTTGATGCGGTAACCCAGTTCAGCGGCAGCAGCCTCCAGGTTCTCAGCGGCCATGTAGGTGTGGGCGATTCCGG
This sequence comes from Corynebacterium sp. HMSC070E08, assembly GCF_001808895.1. Lineage (NCBI taxonomy): Bacteria > Bacillati > Actinomycetota > Actinomycetes > Mycobacteriales > Corynebacteriaceae > Corynebacterium > Corynebacterium sp. HMSC070E08. Next base: position 7,720 of record NZ_KV794798.1, on the reverse strand, counting down.
TCGGACATGCGGTAATCGCGAGGATTAATGGAGATCTCGATGTGTCTGATGTGCTCATGACGCCAATCTAGTCACATCGAACTTCATGCATAAGTGAAACGCGCCGAACAGGAACCAGGTTTTCCAAGGTGCTCTTCACTCTGGATTCCCAGATACAAGCTGAAGCGTCCTTGCCGCTGGTTCGGGTTTAACTACCCTGGTTGCTAGACTGTTTCGACGTGATTGTGACCAATGATTTCGAGGTGCGCGTGGGCGCACGCACGCTTCTCGACGCCCCCGGCCAGCACCTTCGCGTGCAGCCGGGGGATCGCATCGGCCTGGTCGGGCGCAACGGCGCGGGCAAGACGACGACGATGCGCATCCTGGCGGGGGAGACCGAGCCCTATGGCGGCTCGGTAACGCGCTCAGGTCCGATTGGTTACCTGCCGCAGGATTCTCGAGAAGGCAATATTGAGCAGACTGCGCGTGAGCGCGTGCTCTCTGCGCGCGGTTTGGATGAGATCAAGCGCCGCATGGCCAAGCAACAAGAGTTGATGGAAACCGCTACGGACGATAAATTCCGCGACAGGGCCATTCGTAAGTTCTCCCGCCTGGAAGAGGAATACCACACCTTAGGTGGCTATGAGGCGGACTCCGAATGCGCGCAGATCTGCGACAACTTGGGGCTGCCGCAGCGTGTGCTCGACCAGCAGCTCAAGACTCTGTCCGGCGGTCAGCGCCGCCGCGTGGAGCTGGCGCAAATTCTTTTCGCAGCTTCGGCTGGGTCAGGCAAGTCCCAGACAACGCTGCTTCTCGACGAGCCCACTAACCACCTCGACGCGGACTCGATTACCTGGCTGCGTGGCTTCCTGTCCAAGCACGAGGGTGGCCTTGTGATGATTTCGCACGACGTCGATCTGCTCGAGGCCGTGTGCAACAAGGTTTGGTTCCTCGATGCCGTTCGCGCCGAAGCAGACGTCTACAACATGGGCTTTAAGAAGTACCTTGATGCCCGCGCCACCGATGAAGCTCGTCGCCGCCGCGAGCGCGCCAACGCGGAGAAGAAGGCCGCAGCCCTGCACAAGCAAGCCGCCAAGCTAGGAGCGAAGGCCACGAAGGCCGCCGCCGCCAAGCAGATGCTGCACCGTGCAGAGCGCATGATGAACGAGCTTGATGACGTCCGCGTGGCCGATAAGGTTGCCCACATCAAGTTCCCCGAACCTGCTCCCTGCGGCAAGACTCCGATGAACGCCAAGGGCCTGACAAAGATGTATGGCTCGCTGGAGGTCTTCGCTGGCGTCGATTTGGCCATCGACAAGGGGTCCCGCGTGGTCGTGCTGGGCTACAACGGTGCCGGCAAGACGACCCTGCTCAAGCTGCTGGCGGGCGTGGAACGCACCGACGGCGAAGGCGGCATCGTCTCCGGCCATGGCCTGCGCATCGGATACTTTGCCCAGGAGCACGACAATATCGATCCAGACAAGACCGTGTGGGAAAACACGATCGAGGCATGCCCCGATGCCGGCCAGCAGGATTTGCGCGGACTGCTGGGCGCCTTCATGTTCTCCGGTGACAAGTTGGAACAGCCTGCCGGAACGCTCTCCGGTGGTGAGAAAACCCGACTGTCGCTGGCAACGCTGGTGTCCTCACGCGCCAACGTGCTGCTTCTCGACGAGCCCACGAACAACCTAGACCCCCAGTCCCGCGAGCAGGTGCTCGATGCCCTAGGCACCTACACAGGTGCCGTGGTCTTGGTTACTCACGACCCAGGTGCGGTCAAGGCACTCAAGCCGGAGCGCGTCATCATCATGCCCGATGGCGATGAGGATTTGTGGAACGACGAGTACATGGAGATCGTGGAATTGGCCTAATAGAATTTCGGGCATGACTGCCCAGCCTGTTCTCCTTGATTGCGACCCCGGTATCGACGATGCCCTAGCGTTGATCTACCTCGCCGCGCTTCACCGCGCCGGAGAGATCGAACTGGCCGGTGTTACTACCACCGCTGGAAACGTTGGGATTGATCAGACCACCCGCAATGCTGCCTACATCCTGCAACTGTGTGGCCTGGATGAGGTGCCCGTCGCGGCGGGGCTTCCGGAGCCCAGCCAGGTGGAGCTGGTAACCACTCCGGAAACCCACGGCCCAAGCGGCCTTGGGTACCTGAGCGTGCCGGAGGAGCATACTCCTGCTGAGCCTGACGAGTGGACCAGCATCTGGACCGAAGCCGCAGGCCGCAACGCGCGCCTCATCGTAACCGGACCATTGACCAATGCCGCGCACTTTGCTGCGGAGCACGCTGCCGACTACGCCTGCTTCTCCGGTGTCACCATCATGGGTGGTGCTGTGAGCTATCCCGGCAACACCACGCCAACGGCGGAGTGGAACTTCTGGGTCGACCCGCATGCTGCGCGCGACTTCTTCGAATCCACCTCGAAGCCCACCACGCTGTGCCCACTCAACGTCACTGAGACGATGCTCCTCGGCCCGACGCAGCTGGAACGGCTGCGTGAAGCGCTCGCGCAGCACCCAGTGGCGGACGTTCTACCGGAGATCATGCGCTTCTACTTCGAGTTCCACGAGGCGCACGGCTCGGGTTATCAGGCTCAGATACATGATCTGCTCACCTGCATGGTGGCGTTGCAGAAGGTCCCGTTCTTTTCCACCTCGACCACCGTACGGGTAGTCAGTGAACCGGAGTGGTTGCGCGGAACGAGCGTGGCGGACCTGCGCGGTCACTGGGGTCGGCCCGCTAATGCTGCGTTGGTCACCGCCGTCGATGTTGACAGCGCCCATCGAGAGTTTCTGCGCGCAGCATCTCTTCTTGGTCTTCCAGAAAACCTATAGTGCGCTAGAATCGGGGCCACAACCACACACCGCTCAAGACTCTTCTCTTGGGTCCTTCCGCTTCCCACGCACAGGGTCTAGAAGTGGTCAGACCCCGGCATGCTGCCGCAGGAGAGGAAGAAGTCATGAACACCGCCAATAACCTCGATTCCGTTATTGAACCGTTGCTCACCGGATTAGTGAGCAAACGACCTGAGGTCCGCGTGGACTGGGCCTATACCGAATTGAAAGAGGGCATTGAGTCTGGTCAGTGGGATGACCATCTTGATCAGATTCGTGAACGCCTCAGCGGCTACTTGCGTACAGACAAGGTGTGGACGAAGGCTTTGTCCGCTCGGTTGCTCAACGCGCTGGCGGAGGCAGGCCACTTCCACTACGAGGACTACCTCACCTTCCGCGCGTGGTATGTCACGGAGGATGACACACGCGGCATTGTTAAAGACATCGGCCCTATCATGGCCGTTGGTTACGGCGCTGACTATGTAGAAACCTGTGTTCGCAAGGGGATGATCCCAGCCGTCGAAGGCGCAGCGATCATCTCGTGCCGCCTTCGCGCCCCCGGAGGAGTGTGGCATGACGATGAGGGCTTGCGGCTTGCGCGTGCTGCCTGCACCACAATTGGCAAAAGCACCTCGACTCACATCCTCGAAATCTGGATCGAAAGGCTAAGCAATACCGTGCTTACCGAAGGCGTGCGCAACAACAACCGCGCCGTCGTGGAAAACTTCGCCCGCTTTCTCAAGGCCACAGCCCACATGGTCCGCAGTGCACCGGAGAAGTGGGGAATTGATGCCGAACGCGCGGAGCTGGCCTTGCCAATGATTTCGGAGCTTGAGCAGCAACTACGCAACGCTAGCGACTACCGAGAAGCAGCACCATAAAAGCGCACCTTCGTAACCTCCATCGAGCGAGCGCGCTGCCATGGGTAGCGATCTGGTGATGCCTGGACAGGCTTGCTGAGGAGCAGGAGAGTATCGGTCCCGGCTGGGCCGCCTACTATGAGCTCGTCGTTGCTAAGGACAACCGCTGATTCGAAGGTGCGTTCCGCCTGTGTGCTGCGGACTAGAGACATCGGTACCTCAACGAAGATTGTTTTCCCGCGCCGCAATACCGTGAGATTCTCGGTGACATAACTGGGGCGAATGCGTTCAGCGGCAATCAGGCCCCACACAAAGATGATGGCCCACAGCGACAACAGCAATGCCACAATTCGCAGAACGCCCGCAGGCAAAAGAAGGTGAACAACTACCATTTCAACCAGCAATATCGCAGTAATGAAGCCAAGCATTTGGAGCCTTCCAGGAGGGTGGGGAAGTGCCACGGCGCCAACTGGAAGCAGCGTTTGTCCTCGTATCCAGCGCCACAGATCCCGGTAGAGGCCCAATTCATACTTGGCAAGGCGAAATCCAGGATGCTTTTCTACACATCGCCAGACGCTAGTCACGTGAGTCTCCAGCCAAAGCCTCGAGTGCTGCACCTTGCGCACCAGTCGTCGGCGCATCAGTCACGGTCAGCGAAGCGTTGCCAGGCAGCAGCGTTGGGTAGATTCCTCGCATCAACCCGTGTTCGCCCATGTTGCGCAGCGTCTCGACGATAAGCGCAACCCGACGATCACGCGGGGACAGCGAGCCAAGCTCTCGCCACAAGGTTTCAACTCTGCGGAGAACTGCACGGCAATCGTCGTCAGCGAGGTTCTTTCGAAGCTGTTCCCAGGTCGCTGATGTAGCGACGCCGGTAAGCGCCATGAGATCCCAGGAGTCCAATTCCAGCTGCAGCATTGCTGGGTCTTCGATAACTTCGCTCAAGGACTCTCGAATATCGTTGGGGGTTCCATGAGGTGCTGCGGCTAAAGCACGCAGCTTCTCACGTTGTCGCTGCAGACGAGCGATTCTTTCGTCCACAATGGCGAACGAGCGCTCGATGGCGTCGGGAGAGGAGACATCAGCGACGGCAACGCCGGCGTCGATCAGCGCTCGCGCACGAACAACTGCGGCGAGATCAGAGATCGAGTAATCGCGATAGTTTCCGCTGGTGCGTGCTGGTTCGGGAACCGCACCTGTCTCGTGCAAATGGCGCACGGATCGCACTGAGCAACCAGCGACCGCGGCAACGTCTGAGATCTTCATAGAACCAAACTAAACCCTCACATTGTGTGAGGGTCAAGCGGTCAGTGGAGTGGACTAGTCGTAGGGGGCGTCACTCTTCATTGATCAACACCATTGAGAATGATTACCCCTGCGTGGGGGAGCATGTCTGCGCCCCGCTAAACGAACCTTCACTAGTGTTTGTGTTACCTGCGTCACGCATGAGTGGCCAAACTCAAAGAAGGGAAAGCCAATGAAAATAGCCAAGTCTATTACGTCTCTTGTAGCGGCTATCGCGTTGACAACGCTCGCCGCGTGTTCACAATCTGACAGTGACGTCAGCGAGAAATCAGCAGTTGATACCACCCAAGCTGCAGCTGGAGGAGAGCAAACTTCCGAAGACACCAACGTAGATTCCGCCGCAACCTCAGAGTCTGCCGATAGCACTGACTCCGACGCAGAGTCCACTGCAGGATCAGACGATCAGTCCGGTTCAACAGGCGGCAGCTATGAAGCCACTGTCGATGGAAAGGCGATCGAGGTAGAAAACGAAACTATCCTATGCCAAGAGGCAGCTGGTTCGATGAACCTGACCGTAGCACCCGAAGGGGCTGGTACAGCCGGCATTACCGCCGTGCTTAGTACTGATGAAAACCTAACGGTCAAGGCTCTCGGAATGGTAGATGGGGAGGGTAACACGCTGGCATACGCCGAGAGCAGCCCGATGGGTTCCGCCACGGCATCGAAGGAAGGCGACACCTACACGATGTCGGGTGAAGGCCTTTTGTCTAATGGGAGTAATCCAACCACTGGGGAAACGAAGCCATTCGAAGTGAAGATTACCTGCAGCTAATCGGAGTGAGTCGGGGTGAATAGACAACAAGTGCTGACCCTGTGGTGTGTAGAGGCCAGCACTTGTTGGTTTACGTGATTATTGGGAGGGCGATGCAGACTTTCGTCCGCTGACTAGTTGCGGAAACCGTGCACCGGCGCC
>NZ_KV794798.1:0-1716 GCF_001808895.1 Corynebacterium sp. HMSC070E08 | reverse complement strand
ACTAGTTGCGGAAACCGTGCACCGGCGCCGGAATGAAGCCACCGCGGTTGATGAAGGTGGAGTTGCCTACCTGGTTAACCGGGATGACCGGAGCGTAGCCTAGAAGGCCGCCGAAGTTGACCTCGTCGCCAGCCTTGGTGCCAGGGGCAGGGATGACGCGCACGGCGGTTGTCTTATGGTTCATCACACCAATGGCGGCTTCGTCCGCGATCATGCCGGCGATGGTCTCAGCAGAGGTATCACCCGGGATGGCGATCATGTCCAAGCCCACCGAGCAGATCGAGGTCATGGCCTCCAGCTTGTCGATGGAGATGGCACCGGTGCGCACCGCATCGATCATGCCCTTGTCCTCGGAAACCGGGATGAAGGAACCCGACAGCCCACCCACGCGGGAGCAGGCCATCATGCCGCCCTTCTTGACGGCGTCGTTAAGCAGCGCCAGCGCCGCCGTGGTACCGTGCGTGCCCACCTGGTCGAGGCCCATGTGCTCAAGGATGTGCGCGACGGAGTCACCTAGTTCCGCGGTGGGGGCGAGGGAGAGGTCAATGATGCCGAACGGGACACCGAGGCGCTCTGAAGCCATTTCACCCACGAGCTGGCCTTGCCGATAATTGCGGAGCTTGAGGCGCAACTACGCAACGCTAGTGATTACCGAGAAGCAGCACCATAAAACGGACCTTCGTTACCTTCGTCGGGAGAGCGTGCTGCCATGGGGAGCCGTCTGGTGATGCTTGGGCCGGCTTACTGAGGAACAGGAGAGTATTGGGTGCCTCAATGAGGGGGCCCGGGGCAACAGCGCCGACATTCGAAAACTAGTAGGCCAACTCCTCATCCACCGGATAGGTTGTTCTCAGTTATCGGTGTCAGCCTTGTGAACTACGCTCCAGTCATACTGTGCGGTGGCTTCTACGATGAGGGCGGAAAGCGCTGGAGTATCCCCAAGGAAAAGTGCCAATGAACAAGAGGCTTCAAAGGCATGTCGCAACCTTGAACGTACAAACCTATAGCGGGTTCTGCTCTCCGCAATGCTTTGGCTGACGCTATAAATAGTCCGCATAGCCGCGATGATGCGCTGGAAGGCTTCTCTAAGTTCATTGTGAGACACACCGTGATAGCGATCGTGCCATTGAACGATATACTCGGCTGCCGTCACATCGATCGATGCCGTAGACAATTTGTGCCCGTGCTCCTGACGAATGGCGCGGGCCTGCGAGAGCTTTCGCATCGCGATCCGGTGATGTTGTGCGGCCTCATCAACATCGCTAGTGGCATGTGCAAGGCGTTGGTGTACGAAAGCCTGCTGTTGCAAGACATCAGAGAAGAAACAAACGTCATGTTGGTCGTACGCCAGGGCTGCACACGCTTCGAGGGTATGTAAAGCTTCATCGTGGCGGCCTTCTAGATGTAATCGGTGTGCCTGTATAAGCATTATTTGTTTGCTAACTTGCGGTTCAACCGTGACTATGGTTGTTCCAATTTGTGCGATAGCAAGCGAAACACTGCTAACCCACTCTGGATGTGCGCTCAAGAGACGCAAATAAGCGCGTGTAAGTTGCAGGGTTGGCGCGTGGTTCGGATCTTCGCCTATCAAAGGTTCTGCACGGTTGAGGTTTAGCTCAGCAGCGGCATAATCACCAAGCATCATTTCGGTTTGTGCCACTCCTAAAAGAACGATTCCAAGATGGGGTTGCCCGCAAATCGTGGACACGTAGTGGA
>NZ_KV794797.1:117315-117552 GCF_001808895.1 Corynebacterium sp. HMSC070E08 | reverse complement strand
AAGAACCTGACGTTTTTGTGCGCCTACCACAACGGTATTAACGACGATGACCCACAAAGGCCTACCAGGCGCGGCTACATGTACCGGCTCAACACCGGAGTCAGCTTCATCCCACCGTGGGGTACACCAATCACCGCAATGCCCGAATACCAAGAAGCAGTCGCCAGACTCAACGCCGAAAAAGCAGCCACAGCGCCAGCCCAGCCACCGGACCCACCACCCGACAGCAGCTAACAC
>NZ_KV794797.1:116879-117215 GCF_001808895.1 Corynebacterium sp. HMSC070E08 | reverse complement strand
AGTTGGACCAGATCATTAACGGTGACGGGGACGAAATAGAGCTCAACCTCACCAACGGCGCGCGCATGACAGGGGCAGAATTCCTCACCCACAAGTTTGCCGAAATCGGTTACGCCACCATCGTGCACCCCATCGAAGGACCCATCAACACCTGGCGGCTAGAACGCGGAGCAAACTTCAACCAACGCCTCACCCTGCACGCGGAATTCCACACCTGCTCACGCCCTGGCTGCAATAAACCAGCCGACTACTGCCAAATCCATCACCTCATCCCTTGGCAGGCTGGTGGCTACACCAACATTAAGAACCTGACGTTTTTGTGCGCCTACCACAACG
>NZ_KV794797.1:65551-116779 GCF_001808895.1 Corynebacterium sp. HMSC070E08 | reverse complement strand
GCCACCGGACCCACCACCCGACAGCAGCTAACACTCAGCCACCAAACACAAAAGAGTAAAAGCGCCGGTAACCTGCAACAAAGGCGCTCCCGATAGATAGAAAACCCGTCAGTCAAAGCCATGCTGACGGGCATATCGGCGATCCCTGACCATGATTCAGGCGCTCCCCGCTGGGGGTGGAGTTAAGCCCTTAAAGAGCGACACCCGCCAACCGAATGAAGGTTGACGGAGACATCGGGCAATCTAACGCGCGGAACAGCGTGCTAGCGGCTATCTGCTCGAGAAGTGCAGAAGACCTAGCGGGTTACGAGCGTCGCGAGGATTTCGGCGGGCTGAACAGGGCCTCGCTAGTAAGGCGAGGCGGACTCGTTCCAAGGCGCGGATTCAGCGAGAATGACCTCCTGGATACGCCCAAAGGTGTGCAGCGTGCCCCGGGAAAGGTGGACGCGAAGCGGTTCCCCGACTTCCCCGGCCTCGATAGTGTGCCATGAGAAGTCGGTACGGATAAGCGCCCGGTTCTTGCGCTCCACGATGTGGAGGCCATGGTCAAGGATGATGGTTTCGGAATCGGTACGGATGAACCACACTCGGTCCCCCACGCTGCGCCGCTTAAGACCGGTCAGGTTGCGATGGTCTTCTCGCAACCGCGTAACGGATTCAACGACACCAAACCGATGCTCGAAGCCTTCGGCATCGGCAATCACGAGCGGTCGTCCTGGCCCAACGGGCCGGAGGGCTGACACCGTCCACGCCACCGGCTGGCCACGCTGGCCCTCCTTGGATACCGGCCTTACCACCGCCACGGACGTCGCCTGTCGGCGCTGCTCCACACTGCGAGAGGCGGCAGCCGTAGGAGCTAGCGTCACGCGGTGTGTGGGCGTAACGACGAGCCAGAGGCCCTCGGTGACGAGATTGGCGTCGAGAGGCACAAGCGGGGGATGCACAGCCGCCATCGCCTCCAGCCGCGCGGTGAGTTCGTCGTCAGGCACGCCCCAGCCGTAGCCCTCCGCCGCCAACATGCCAAACAAGGTTCCCAGGGGAAGGTCCGGTTGGCCTTCCCACGCGGCGCGCAGTGCGGCGAGGGTGCGGTCAATGCGGGTTGGGTCGAACATAACTCTCAAGCCTAGTAGGCCCACGATCACCAAAGCCGCCCAACCCCATCAGGGATTGAGCGGCTCACAGACCTGCTAATCAGGAAGGGCCTTAAGCCCTAGCAAGAATTAGCCCAGGATCTTGGTAACGCGGCCAGCGCCGACGGTACGGGAGCCCTCACGGATAGCGAAGCGCAGGCCCTCGTCCATAGCGACCGGCTGGATGAGCTCTACGGACATCTCAACGTTGTCGCCCGGCATAACCATCTCGGTGCCCTCAGGCAGCTTGACGACGCCGGTAACGTCGGTGGTGCGGAAGTAGAACTGCGGACGGTAGTTGTCCATGAATGGGGTGTGGCGGCCGCCCTCTTCCTTCTTCAGGACGTAGACGGAACCCTCGAACTTGGTGTGCGGGGTGTAAGCGCCCGGCTTGATGCAAACCTGGCCACGCTCAACCTCCTCACGCTTGGTACCACGCAGAAGCAGACCACAGTTGTCGCCAGCCTCGGTGTAGTCCATCATCTTGCGGAACATCTCGATACCGGTAACGGTGGTGGACATCGACTTCTCCTTGATGCCGATGATCTCGATGTCCTCGTTGACGTTCAGGGAGCCACGCTCAACACGGCCGGTAACAACGGTACCGCGGCCGGTAATGGTGAAGATGTCCTCGATCGGCATCAGGAACGGCTTGTCCAGCTCGCGGACCGGATCCGGGATGGAGTCATCGCAAGCCTGCATCAGGTCGATAACAGACTGTACCCACTTCTCGTCGCCCTCAAGAGCCTTCAGAGCGGAAATGTGAACGATCGGAGCTTCCTCATCGTAGTCCTGCTCAGCGAGCAGCTCACGGATCTCCATCTCGACGAGCTCGATGATTTCCTCATCGTCAACCATGTCGCACTTGTTCAGTGCAACGAGGATGTACGGAACGCCAACCTGGCGAGCCAGCAGAACGTGCTCGCGGGTCTGCGGCATCGGGCCATCGGTTGCAGCAACAACCAGGATAGCGCCGTCCATCTGAGCAGCACCGGTAATCATGTTCTTGATGTAGTCGGCGTGGCCCGGGGCGTCCACGTGTGCGTAGTGGCGCTTCGGGGTGGAGTACTCAACGTGGGAGATGTTGATGGTAATACCGCGCTCCTTCTCCTCAGGAGCCTTATCGATCATGTCGAAGGCGAAAGCGGTGTTCTCCTCCGGGTAAGCGTCAGCCAGAACCTTGGTGATCGCTGCGGTGGTGGTGGTCTTGCCGTGGTCGACGTGTCCGATGGTGCCGATGTTCACATGCGGCTTCGTACGCTCGAACTTCTCCTTTGCCACTGTTTGTCCTCCTGGACTCTATGGCGGCTACGTATTTCGCAGCCACGTGGTTTGTATTGCCATTGGCACTTCGAGCCGGAGCTCATAAGCGCTAATGACGCTTTCTTACGTGCCAGTTACACGATCCTAGATTTATGCCGCAGTTTTTTCAAACTGCCTAAATAGGAGGTAACCCCGCCCAACACGTGCGGACGTTGACCCTCGACAAGAATCAAATTAACGGATCCTGGGAGGGTAACGGCCGGCTCAACCCACATCATGCGTGTGCGCTCAGCCGACCGCTACCCCAAGGCGCGGAACTGGTCTTCCACTGGCGAAGACTACCAGCCCCGCATGTACGCCTTTGCGGCAGGGCCTAAAAGTTAGGCCTTGGCGCCGGTGCGCTCCTCGATGATCTCCTGTGCCACGGAGGACGGAACCTCAGCGTAGGAGTCGAAGACCATGGTGAAGTTTGCACGACCAGCGGTGGAAGAACGCAGGTCACCGATGTAGCCGAACATCTCGGACAGCGGAACCTTAGCCTTGACGACCTTGGCGCCGGAGCGGTCTTCCATAGCGAAGACCTGGCCACGACGGGAGGAGATGTCACCGTTGACGGTACCCATGTACTCCTCCGGGGTCACAACCTCAACGGCCATGATCGGCTCCAGCAGAACCGGCTTAGCCTTAGCGACGGCCTCCTTAAGGACCTGGGAGCCGGCGAGCTTGAAGGCCATCTCAGAGGAGTCAACGTCGTGGTAAGCGCCATCCTCGAGGGTGGCCTTGATGTTCACCAGCGGGAAGCCAGCGACGAAGCCGTACTGCATGGCGTCCTGGATACCAGCGTCGACGGACGGGATGTACTCCTTCGGAACGCGGCCACCGGTGACGGAGTTCTCGAACTTGTAGGTTGCGGACTCGCCCTCTTCCAGCTCTTCCGGCTCCGGGTTGTACGGCTCGATGGTAACGATGACCTTTGCGAACTGGCCAGAACCACCGGTCTGCTTCTTGTGGGTGTATTCCAGGGACTCGACCTTCTTGCGGATGGTCTCGCGGTAAGCAACCTGCGGGTTACCGATGTTGGCCTCAACCTTGAACTCGCGCTTCATGCGGTCAACCAGAACGTCGAGGTGCAACTCGCCCATACCGCCGATAACGGTCTGGCCGGACTCCTCGTCGAGGTGAACGGTGAAGGTCGGGTCCTCTTCAGCGAGCTTCTGGATAGCGGTACCCAGCTTCTCCTGGTCAGCCTTGGTCTTCGGCTCAATAGCAACCTGGATAACCGGATCCGGGAAGTCCATGGACTCAAGGATGATCGGGTTGTCCGGGTTACACAGGGTGTCACCGGTGGTGGTTTCCTTCAGGCCGATGAACGCGTAGATGTTACCGGCGTCGGCGTGCTCGACCGGGTTCTCCTTGTTCGCGTGCATCTGGAAGAGCTTGCCCACGCGCTCCTTCTTGTTCTTGGTGGAGTTGAGCATCTGCTCGCCCGGGATAGCCTGGCCAGAGTAGACACGCACGTAGGTGAGCTTGCCGAAGAACGGGTGCACGGCAATCTTGAAGGCCAGTGCGGAGAACGGCTCCTGGACGGAAGGCTTACGAGTCAGGGTCTCCTCACCGTCGAGGGAGGTACCGTTGACCTCGCCGATGTCCAGCGGGTTCGGGAGGTAGTCAACAATGGCGTCGAGCAGCGGCTGGACACCCTTGTTGCGGTAAGCGGTACCGCAGAGGACCGGGTAGATCTCGGAGTTCACGGTCAGCTTGCGGATAGCGCCCTTGATTTCCTCAATGGTCAGCTCTTCGCCGCCGAAGTACTTCTCCATGAGCTCTTCGTCGGACTCGGCGACGGTCTCGAGCAGCTTCTCGCGGTACTCTTCAGCCTTCTCCTGCAACTCGGCAGGGATCTCCTCAATAGTGGCTTCGGTTCCGGTTTCTACCTTGCCGCGCCAGGTCAGCGCCTTCATGTTGATCAGGTCGACGACGCCATCGAAGTCATCCTCAGCACCGATCGGCAGCTGCATGACCAACGGCTTAGCACCGAGGCGATCAATGATGGTCTGGACGGTGAAGTAGAAGTCCGCGCCCATCTTGTCCATCTTGTTGACGAAGCAGATACGAGGGACGTCGTACTTAGCAGCCTGGCGCCACACCTGCTCGGACTGCGGCTCCACACCTTCCTTGCCGTCGAAGACAGCAACAGCGCCGTCGAGAACACGCAGGGAGCGCTCAACCTCAACGGTGAAGTCCACGTGGCCCGGGGTGTCAATGATGTTGATCTGGTTGTTGTTCCAGAAACAGGTCACAGCAGCGGACGTAATGGTGATGCCGCGCTCCTTCTCCTGCTCCATCCAGTCAGTGGTGGCGCCACCATCGTGGGTCTCACCGACCTTACGGTTAATACCGGTGTAGAAGAGGATGCGCTCAGTGGTAGTGGTCTTACCCGCATCGATGTGCGCCATGATGCCGATGTTGCGGACCTTGTTCAGATCCTTAAGCACTTCTTGTGCCACAGTTAATACCCCAACTTAATTGTCGTCGACGCCGACGCCAGTTATGCACTGACGAAACATAGGTGACGTCTTCATGGATAGGTCTTGGTCTATTTTGCCACGTCTGGGCTTCTACGTCAGCGTGAGACGTGGAGCCCACGCCATAAAAATGGCCCGAACAACGCTATTCAAGTTTAGGTTCCGCACTGTTTAGCGTGGAGCGCTCCGCCAAGGGGAGCGAGAACACGCAGTGTCAGCGCAGGTAAACGATAATATCGCTGTTCGAGCCATGATGCCATGTGGCGGGTTATACCGGAGGGATTACCAGCGGTAGTGAGCGAAGGCGCGGTTGGCCTCAGCCATCTTGTGAGTATCCTCACGGCGCTTCACGGAAGCACCCAGGCCGTTGGATGCATCGAGGATCTCGTTTGCGAGACGCTCGATCATGGAGTTCTCACGACGCTGACGGGTAAAGGTAACCAGCCAACGCAGAGCCAGGGTGTTGGCACGTGCCGGCTTAACCTCAACCGGAACCTGGTAGGTAGCGCCGCCCACACGACGGGAGCGAACCTCGAGGTCCGGGCGAATGTTGCCCAGGGCCTTCTCCAGGGTGCCGACCGGGTCGGTACCGGTCTTCTCACGGCAGACCTCGAGAGCGCCGTACACAATGCGCTCAGCGGTGGACTTCTTGCCGTCACGCAGGATCTTGTTCACGAGCATGGTGACCTGCTCGGAGTTGTAAACCGGGTCCTTAACTACAGGACGCTTCGGTGCAGCATTCTTACGCATTGTTGATTACTGTCCCTTCTTTGCGCCGTAGCGGGAACGAGCCTGCTTACGGTCCTTCACGCCCTGGGTATCCAGTGCGCCGCGGATAATCTTGTAGCGAACACCCGGGAGGTCCTTCACACGACCACCGCGGACGAGCACCATGGAGTGCTCCTGCAGGTTGTGGCCCTCGCCCGGAATGTAGGCGGAAACCTCGATACCGGAGGTCAGGCGCACACGGGCAACCTTACGCAGAGCCGAGTTCGGCTTCTTCGGGGTGGTGGTGTACACGCGGGTGCACACGCCACGGCGCTGCGGGGAGCCCTTCAGGGCGGCCGTAGCAACCTTGGCCTTCTTGTCGTGGCGGCCCTTGCGGACCAGCTGCTGAATAGTTGGCATAAATCTAGTCTTTCTCTATGACTTCGGCTTGAACTGACCGCTTTCACACGTCCAAACATGCAAAAATGGGGGCTCTCCTCCGGGGCCCTTCCGCATGTCCAGAACGAATCTCACCCAGCAGATGGTTGAGATTCCGATCAGACTTTTCATCTCCTATAAAGATGAAACCTTGGACAGACTACCACCACCCCACTGATCTGCCCAAATCTCACGTGCCCGTACTTCCCAATGGTTAGTGACCGGCGTACCTACAGCACGGCCCGGCTGGCCACGCCACTGGCTGCACGCAACGGTGCACACAAGGAGCTATTAAAAAGCTAGTTCCACTCCCACGTCAGGTCCGCCTCCACCGCGTGCTCGGCGAAGTGCTCTTTTTCCTGCCGCTCCCAGGTTTCAAACCACTCTTCATAGCCAGGGTCGCGCTCCAATGCGCGCTCGCGACGCTTCTCGCGTGGCCCGTCGATACGGACCGTCACCACGGAGCCGCGCTCTTTGGCGGCGGCCACGGTGGCCTCGGTGACAGAACCAACTCCTTCGACGATCAGATCATCGCGCTCATCCAAGCTGGCCCAATCCTTCGGTGCGTTGGCTTCCCAGTCCCAGCGCCAATAGCCCGGGTTATTCTCCCGCAGCACTTGTTCCGAGACCATCTCTGAGCCCTCGTGCAGCCCATGCCAGCCGGGGTAGAACTCGTCGAGGTGGACTACTCGCCACCCAGTCCGCTCCGCCAGGGCCACAGAGGTCCAGGTCTTGCCGGCGCCGGAGGGGCCGTCGATAAGCACGGTGATCGGGCGCATCGGGCGCTTGCGCGACGCGGCGAGCGCCACCACATCGGTCAAGAGCCGATCCATCTCGGCGGCGTGCGTCTGGGCAGTGTCCTTACCGCTGTCCTGGTCGGCCGTGCGGTCCGCGTCCTGCATGTATTTCTTCACCACTTCTGGGTACGTCTAGCGTGCAGCTTTGAGAGAGTCGTCCTAGAGTCCGAAGAATCTCCAGGACCCACTGAGAACCGAAACTACCACCGGAAGCGCCGCAAGGCCGGTTCCCACCACCATCACCAGCCAGTCCCGGCCGGCAAGGCGGGACGGCCGCGCCCATGTGCGTTGCCCACCGCCCGGTGGGGTTCGCCCGAAACCGCGCGCCTCCATCGCCGTGGCCAGCTTGCCCCCGCGCCGCAGGGCTAGCACCAAGAGCCCGAAGGACATGGTGATGAGGTGCTTGATGCGGCCCTCGTCGGTCAGCCCACGCGCGCGCCGCGCCATGGCCAGGTACTGCCAATCGGATTTGAACAACGTCATCATGCGCACCCCGGCCACCGCACCGATGACGAAGCGGGAAGGTAGCTTGAGGATCTGCGAGAGGGCGTCGCCCAACTCCGTCGGGTCAATATCCCGCGCCAGCACCACCATGGGCAGCGCCACCGCCAGCACGCGCATCGTAATGGCGATGGCCAGCTCCATCGAGTTGTCCGTAACCGTGATCAGCCACCAGCTGAAGTACTCCCGCCCGCCCGGTGCGCCGTAAAGCAGCATCGAAATGCCGGACAACGGAGCGATAAGAAAAAGGAACCAGCCAGCTTTAAACAGGCGCGGCCACGACACCCCGCACAGGGGCGCAAAAACTAAAGTCATGGCCAAGGACACTGCCGCAGAGACCCAATCCACGGAGAGCAACAGCGGGCTCACCCACACGAACATGAGGAAAATTCGGGTCAGCGGGTTCACGCCGTGCAGTAAACCTGCACGGCCAGCACGATCGGCGCGACCAGCGCCGTCTGCGTTCGCCGACGACGTAGTTGTCTCAGCCACGGCTCACCTCCACTCGGTGGTCACCCAATGCGGAGATGAACAACGGATCGTGGGTCACCGACGCAATCGTCGTCCCCTCATCCGCCATGCGCCGCAGCAACCACACCAACTCGGTGAAGGTGTGGGGGTCTTGGCCGAAGGTGGGTTCGTCGAGAAGCAGCACCTCCGGCGCCGTGACCAACGCAGTGGCCACCGACAACCGGCGCTTCTCCCCACCGGAGAGCGTAAACGGATTGGCGTTGAGCACATGCCCCAGGCGTAGTGCCTCCACGAGTTCCGCGATGCGCCCCTCTGGCACCTCGCGGTGCATGACACGGGGTGCTACGCGCAGCTCCTCTGCCACCGTGCGGGCGACGAATTGGTGCTCGGGGTTCTGGAAGACGAAGCCAATGCGGTCCGCCAATTCCCGGGACTTCCACGTCAACGGCGAGCCTTTCAGCCCCCGCCGCACGTACTCTGCCACACCAATCTCCCCGGCCACTGCTGGAAGCAACCCCGCCACCGTCATCAGCCACGTGGTCTTGCCCGCACCATTCGGCCCGGTAATCACCGTGGACATCCCCCGGGGCAGCGCGTAGCTGCGCGGCGGCCCGAAACGGGTGACCAGGTCCGTGCTCCACAGCGCCGCCGATTCGGGTGCTCTTCCAGTGCTGCTTGGCGACGTCCCGCCAGCATCCCGCGCCCGCGGCAAACCGCTGATAGAGCGCGAAGCAACAACAGCCTCCACGGGACCGTCGGCGACGATGCGCCCATCCTTCAGCTCAATCGCACGGTCAAGCACACCCCTCCACGCCGCGTGCTGGTGTTCCACCACGATAAGGGTGGCCCCGGTGCGCTCCACCATGGTGGATACGGCCTCGATGACCTCGCGCGCACCCTCCGGGTCGAGGTTCGCCGTCGGCTCATCAAGCAACACCATGCCCGCACCCATCGCGATGACACCGGCTAAGGCCAAGCGTTGCTTCTGCCCTCCGGAGAGACGCTCCGTGGGAAAAGACAAATCCACATACGGCCCCACCATCGATAGCGCCGCAGTTACCCGCTGCCAAATCTCCTCGCGCGGATAGGCCAAATTCTCGCAGCCAAAGGCAACGTCATCGCCCACACGCGCGGCAATCACCTGGGAGTCTGGGTCCTGCAGCACCAACCCCACCGGAATCGTGCTCCCGGGCGGCTCGACGTGACCGGAGGAATCCTCAAGAAGAATTTCTCCGACGCGGGTACCTTCATCATCCCCACCAAGCACGCCCGCAATCGCCGCCAGCAGCGTGGATTTCCCGGAACCGGAATCCCCACACAGCAGCACCTTCTCCCCCGGCGATACAACCAAGTCAATATCCGCTAGCGCCGGCGCACGCCTGCCCGCATGCGTCCAGCCATAGCCGCGGGCCACAAGCTTCGTGGCCCCAGCACTACCCACATCAGCCATCAGAACCAGCCATCACAGTCAGCAACGCCAACCAACCTCAGTCAACGATCGACAAACAACAAACAACGCGAAACAAGCAGCAAGCAACGAGCAAATAGCCTCAAGCAATACTCGTTTAAGCACTGTGTAGTTCGCGGCCGACCGCAAAGCGGTCCAGCGCACCAGTCTTCGCAAGAGCCTTAACCACGAAATAGCCCACGGCACCCGCCAACACAGCACCGGATATGCTCAGCGTTACCAGGTAGATGATGTTGAACTGCAGAGTCTTACCCAGGTTTCCGGAAGTAAACAGCTCCAGCACAAACGCGCCCCAGCCCGCAGCCATGCCGCCGAGCATCGCAATGCCCAGACCAAAGCGGCGGTACAGGAAGATAGCCAGGACAATCTCGACACCAATACCCTGAGCAATACCGGAGTACACGGTGCTCGGACCCCACTGGGAGCCCAGCACCGCAGACACAATGGCCGCCAACAACTCCACATAAAGTGCCGCACCCGGCTTGCGGATAATCAGGCCGCCAACTACGCCACCAATCAACCAAATACCGGTGGCGATGCCGCCTAGACCCGGGGTGAGGGCATCCATGGCCTGGAACCAGGCGTAGCCCACCGTATTCCATGCCAGGAACACAATTCCGCAGGCCACACCCAGCACGGACGCCACCACGATGTCAACGACGCGCCAGTTCAAACTGCGCGGGGCTACACCATTCGCAGTTTCGCTGCTATTAACAAATCCACCATGAGATACAGAGTTCATGATCCCTCCCTTTCGCCGGCATTATCCGGATCAGGTTCGACGGTTCGCCGCTACTCAGCGGCATCTCAGCCTCCCCAGCCAATCCATGCACAACCCAATAAGACAAAAGAAATGGAATCGGGTTAAGCGCAATCAAGGCAAACAAGGAAGCACCCGTGACGATGTGTAATTGGAAGCCGCCAGCGCCAAAAGAGCACCAGCTAAGCACGCTCAAAAAGCACTGTCAGCTTAGCAAGGAGGACCTCACAAGAGCACATCTACCTCTGCTTCAAACAAAAGAGAAACACCACCGGGCCACTCAGAAGAAAACGAATGTACCCCGTCGCGTCCTCTGACCTACGCGACGGGGTACGTGCACACCGGCTTTAAAAGCCAGCGGCCATGAGCCTCCACTCGTACAGCTTAAAGAAAGGAGAAAATTCGGTAGAGACCCAAGACGATGGGCATTAACAAATAGTGTTTCGGAAATATCGAACAAGCACTATCTAGAAATGAACTTTCAAACAGTACCAGCCGAAAAAGCTTGACTGCAAAGTCTCACTTCATCAACTCTCAAGTCGGGTAGGAGGTTAACGCACCTCCCAGGGTGGTGTTCGCGGACGACACCCGTCCCTGTACTTTGATTGCTTAGAGACACCTGCACCCAGAGCACAAGCATCAACACTAAGCCCCATAGCCAGAGCACCAGCATCAATCAACGCTACAGAGCCAGCAGCCTGCTGGTGGTCGCCACCAAAGCGCTTCAAATCGGCATCGCTATCAGCCATGCCACCAGCTAGCGGCCTACCGAACGTACCAATCTTCTTTTGTGAAGATGATGACCTTCGAGACCTCACTTTAAGTTTTATAGAACGCCGACCGCACCGTCATGGCGAGTAGGTAGGACACCGGCGCCACGGTCACGACGGTAACGAGGAACTGAATAACTTCGGCGCGGAATTGGATCGCGGCATCACCGGGAGCGAGGTCGCGGGTGACGAAGGTGGCGATTCCAGTGACTAGCACAGCAGCGGCGCCAGCGAGTGCCCCGCTGAGAATAGTGAAGCGCGTGTATTTGAAGGCGAAAAAGGCCGCTTCCATGGCCAAGCCCGTCGCGATAATTGTTGGCCACCCCAACTGATCAAAGCTCCCAACCAACGCACGGCACAAAATAACGGTCATGACATAGCCCACGAAGGCCGCACCCGGCTTGCGGGTGGTCAAGGCCGCGCACAGAGCACCCATAAACTGCAGCACCCATAAGGCAGAGAGTAGAACCATCAGATTCTCCCAACTGAGGGGCATATCCTCCCCCTCTGCCACTCGTTGAAAAATCGCTGCTTTTCCCCACAGCAGCAATGCGCCCATGAGCGAGAAACCCATGACAACAAGGGCGTCAATCCCAGTCCATGCCTTACAGCGTTCGGCAGTCGCGCGCGAGGATGAAGTCGAATCGTGGACTTTCTTGTTGGGCTGGGTCATGGATACGGCCCTTCTTGCTTGGAGTACGAGGTCGATTGAGGCTGGTCTAGTAACGCTGTTGTTGGCTATGCCGTTGGCGCTATTCTAAGCAAAGCCAAATAATCCCGCATACCAAAAAGACCCGCACCTCTTCCCCACCATTGTCTGGCGGGTGAAGTGCGGGTCTGTGGTTTCCCTCGGTAATAAAGGGCTAAGGACTAGAACCTAGAACGTGTAGTCCTCCTCCAGCGGGACGGAAGCACCGGTGAACTCACCGAAGCCATCGTCGCCGTAGATGGAATCACCGTAGGTCGGGATGGAGTACGCAGCATTGCGTGCAGCCTCAGTAGGCTTCACGCTGATGTTGCGGTAGCGGGAGATACCCGTACCGGCCGGGATCAGCTTACCGATGATGACGTTCTCCTTCAGACCAATGAGCTGATCCGAGCGCTTGTTAATAGCGGCGTCGGTAAGCACGCGCGTGGTCTCCTGGAAGGAGGCCGCCGACAGCCAGGACTCCGTAGCCAGGGAGGCCTTGGTAATACCCATGATCTCACTGCGCAACTGAGCCGGCTGGCCACCCTCAGCGACCTGAGCCGCGTTGACCTGCTTGGCCTCAGAGAGGTCAATGAGGTTGCCCGGCAGCAGGTCGGTGGTACCAGCGTCGATGACGGTACCGCGACGCAGCATCTGGCGGATGATGATCTCGATGTGCTTGTCGTGGATGGCCACACCCTGTGCACGGTAGACGGCCTGGACCTCGTCGATGAGGTGCTTTTCCACGCCACGGCGGCCGAGGACCTCCAGCACGTCGTGCGGGTCAGCCGCACCACGCATGAGGCGGTCACCGGTGCTGACGTGGTCGCCATCGCGCAGGGAGCGCTCAATCATCGCATCCGGGTTGGACTCCATCGGGCGGCGGACCTGAGCCAGGCCCTGGCGCTTCGACAGCTTCTCGTAAACGACGTTGTCGGAGCCATCATCCGGGGTGATGGTCAGGGTCCAGAAGTTGCCCTCATCCGACAGGGAGACGGTGCCGTCGACGGAGGCGATAGGAGCACGGTTCTTCGGGTTACGGGCCTCGAAGAGCTCCTGAACACGCGGCAGACCACCGGTAATATCGCCACCGACACCACCCTGGTGGAAGGTACGCATGGTCAGCTGGGTACCCGGCTCACCAATGGACTGCGCGGCCACGATGCCGACGGCTTCGCCGATATCGACCAGCTGGCCGGAGGCCATGGACTTGCCGTAGCACTTGGCACAGACACCGGCCGGGGTCTGGCAGGTCAGCACGGAGCGGACCTTGATTTCCAGAACACCAGCGTTGACGATCGTGCGGCTGAGTTCCTCAGTCAGGTCGGTGCCTGCCTCAGCGATGACCTCGCCGTTTTCATCCTTGACGTCGTTAGCCACGACGCGGCCGGAGGCGGAGGTCTCCCACAGCTCGTGCAGGTCGTAGGAGCCAGGGGCAACCTCGACGCCGAGCGGGACGCGCACGCCCTGGCGGGTGCCACAGTCCTCCTCGCGGACGATGACGTCCTGCGCCACGTCCACCAGACGACGGGTGAGGTAGCCGGAGTCAGCGGTACGCAGAGCGGTATCCGCCAGACCCTTACGGGAACCGTGCGAGTTGTTGAAGTACTCCAGAACCGACAGGCCCTCGCGGAAGGAGGTCTTAATCGGACGGGTGATGTAGTCACCCTTGGAGTTCACAACCATGCCCTTCATGCCGGCCAGGGTCCAGATCTGACGCATGTTACCGGCAGCACCGGACTTCACGATCATCGGAATCGGGTTGTCGTCGGGGTACATCTCCTCGACGGCGTTACCCACGGTGTCCGTGGCATCCTTCCACAGCTCCACCAGGCGGTCGTAGCGCTCGCGCTCGGTCAGGGCACCCTGCTCCCAGTACTTGCGCTCAATGCGCTCTGCTTCCTTCTCATAAGACTCGAGAACCTCGGTCTTGTTCGGCAGAACCAGAACGTCGTGCATGGTGATGGTCACGCCGGAACGGGTGGACCAGTAGAAGCCCGCGTCCTTCATCTTGTCCAGAACCTGGGCAACGGTGATCATCGGGTACTTCGCGGCGAGGTCATTAATGACGTCACCCAGCAGCATCTTGTTGCCGGCGCCGCCCTTACGGACCATGACGCCCTCAAGGTACGGGTAGTTCCACGGCAGCAGGTCATTGAACATGATGCGGCCCAGGGTGGTCTCAGCGAGCCAAGCCTGACCCTTCTGCCAACCATCCGGGAACTGCTCTGCCTCAATGTCTGATGGCGGACGCAGGTGAGAGATGCGCACCTTGATCGGGGCCTGCAGGCCCAGGACACCGCGGTCACGAGCCATGATGGCCTCCGCGTAGGAGGAGTACACGCCCTGCTCCGGACGGTCTTCGGTGGCGGGCTGGTAACGACCCTCACCGCCGATCTCGTCCTCGGCCTTGTCCATGGTGAGGTAGTACAGGCCGGTAACCATATCGAGGCGCGGCATAGCCAGCGGCTTACCGGAAGCCGGGGACAGAATGTTGTTGGAAGCCAACATCAGCACACGTGCCTCAGCCTGTGCCTCGGCGGACAGGGGCAGGTGGACTGCCATCTGGTCACCGTCGAAGTCAGCGTTGAAAGCCTCACAAGCCAACGGGTGCAGCTGAATGGCCTTACCCTCGACGAGCTTCGGCTCGAAGGCCTGGATACCCAGGCGGTGCAGGGTAGGTGCGCGGTTCAGCATCACCGGGTGCTCGGAAATGGCCTCTTCGAGGACGTCCCACACCTCGGAGCGCTGGCGCTCCACCATGCGCTTAGCGGACTTGATGTTTTGCGCGTAGTCGTTTTCCACCAGCCGCTTCATGACGAAGGGCTTAAACAGCTCCAGTGCCATGAGCTTCGGCAGACCACACTCGTGCAGCTTGAGCTGCGGACCAACGATAATCACGGAACGACCGGAGTAGTCCACGCGCTTACCCAGCAGGTTCTGGCGGAAGCGGCCCTGCTTACCCTTGAGCAGGTCAGACAGGGACTTCAGCGGGCGGTTACCCGGGCCGGTGACCGGACGGCCGCGACGGCCGTTGTCGAAGAGCGCGTCAACGGACTCCTGCAGCATGCGCTTCTCGTTGTTCACGATGATCTCGGGAGCACCGAGGTCGATCATGCGCTTGAGGCGGTTGTTGCGGTTGATCACGCGACGGTAGAGGTCGTTGAGGTCGGAGGTAGCGAAGCGGCCACCGTCCAGCTGCACCATCGGGCGCAGCTCCGGCGGGATCACCGGGATAGCATCCAGGACCATACCGGCCGGGTCATTGCCCGAGCGCAGGAAGGCTGCAACAACCTTCAGGCGCTTGAGGGCACGCATCTTCTTCTGGCCCTTGCCGTTGTTAATGATCTCCTTGAGCTCCTCGGCCTCAGCCTCGAGGTCGAAGTTGCGGATCAGGGTCTGGATAGCCTCAGCACCCATGCCGCCGGTGAAGTAATCCTCGTAGCGGTCAACCAGCTCTTCGTAGATGGTCTCATCGATGATCATCTGCTTCGGAGCCAGCTTGATGAAGGTATTCCAGATTTCATCGAGGCGAGCAACCTCGCGCTCACCGCGCTCGCGGATGTGCTGCATCTCCTTGTCGGCAGCGTTCTGGACCTTGCGGCGGGCGTCGGCCTTAGCGCCGGCGGCCTCCAGCTCGGCCAGATCCTGCTCGAGCTTGGCAGCGCGCTCAGCGATCTCTGCCTCGACGTCATCCTCCACGTCCTTCTTCTCCAGCAGCATTTCTGCTTCCAGAGTGGACTGGTCATTGTGGCGAGCTTCCTCGTCCACGGAGGTGATGATGTTGGCGGCGAAGTAGATGATGCGCTCAAGGTCCTTCGGAGCCAGGTCCAGCAGGTAGCCCAGGCGGGAAGGAACGCCCTTGAAGTACCAGATGTGGGTAACCGGCGCGGCCAGCTCGATGTGGCCCATGCGCTCACGGCGCACCTTGGACTTGGTCACCTCGACGCCACAGCGCTCACAGATGATGCCCTTGTAGCGCACGCGCTTGTACTTACCGCAGGCACACTCCCAGTCACGGGTCGGGCCGAAGATGCGCTCACAGAAGAGGCCGTCCTTCTCCGGCTTGAGGGTGCGGTAATTAATGGTTTCGGGTTTCTTGACCTCGCCCTTGGACCAGCGACGGATGTCCTCTGCGGTGGCCAGCCCGATGCGGAGCTCGTCGAAGAGATTTACGTCAAACACGTAATGTCTCCCTTTCATCCCCCGTCAGGGGGGGAAGTTGATGGCTTTGAATGTAGGTGGTGTTTCGTTATGCCCGCCGCTGTTGATAGGCGGCGGACCAAGAAGCTAGGCGATGTCTGCGTCGGATCGCTCGTCGCGGGACAGGTTAATGCCCAGGGACGGAGCGCCGTCCATGTCGTCATCGTCGGAGCCGGACAGTTCCATCGGGGTGCCGTCGGTGGAGAGAACCTCCACGTTCAGGCAGAGGGACTGCAGCTCCTTGAGGAGGACCTTGAAGGACTCCGGAATACCCGGATCCGGGATGTTGTCACCCTTGACAATGGCCTCGTAGACCTTGACGCGGCCGACCACGTCATCGGACTTGATGGTCAACAGCTCCTGCAGGGTGTAGGCAGCGCCGTATGCCTGCATTGCCCACACCTCCATCTCACCGAAGCGCTGGCCACCGAACTGTGCCTTACCACCCAGCGGCTGCTGGGTAATCATGGAGTACGGACCGGTGGAGCGGGCGTGAATCTTCTCGTCGACGAGGTGGTGCAGCTTGAGCATGTACATGTAACCGACGGAAACCGGGTACAGGTAAGGCTCGCCGGAGCGGCCGTCGAAGAGGCGGGCCTTGCCGTGCTCATCCACCATGACGTCACCATCGCGGTTCGGCTTGGAGGAAGCCAGCAGGCGAGAGATCTCCTCGTTGGTGGCACCGTCGAAGACCGGGGTTGCGGTGAGCGACTCCGGCGGGACGTCGTACAGCTCTTCCGGAAGGGTCTTGAGCAGCTCGGCGTTGGCCGGGTCCTCGGTGTCGATCTTCCAACCGGCGTGTGCCAGCCAGCCGAGGTGAACCTCGAGAACCTGGCCGATGTTCATACGACGCGGCACACCGTGGGTGTTGAGGATGATGTCCACCGGGGTGCCATCCTCCATGAACGGCATATCCTCCGGCGGGAGGATCTTGCCCACAACGCCCTTGTTACCGTGGCGGCCGGCGAGCTTATCGCCGTCCTGGATCTTGCGCTTCTGAGCCACGTAGACGCGGATCATCTCGTTGACGCCCGGGGCCAGATCGTCATCATCCTCGCGGGAGAAGCGGGAAACGCCGATGACCTTACCGGTCTCACCGTGCGGCACCTTCATGGAGGTATCGCGAACCTCGCGGGCCTTCTCACCAAAGATGGCGCGCAGCAGGCGCTCCTCCGGAGTCAGCTCGGTCTCACCCTTCGGGGTGACCTTACCAACGAGGATATCGCCCGCGCGGACGTCAGCACCGATGCGGACGATGCCGCGCTCGTCGAGGTCACGCAGAACGTCATCGGAGACGTTCGGGATCTCGCGGGTGATCTCCTCCGGGCCCAGCTTGGTATCGCGAGCATCGATCTCGTGCTCTTCGATGTGGATCGAGGTGAGGATGTCTTCCTCCACGATGCGCTGGTTGAGGATGATGGCATCCTCGTAGTTGTGGCCTTCCCACGGCATGAAGGCAACCAGCAGGTTGCGGCCGAGGGACATCTCACCGTTGTGGGTACCGGGGCCGTCGGCAAGCACCTGGCCTGCCTCCACACGGTCACCCAGGGAGACCAGCGGAGTCTGGTTGTAGTTGGTGTTCTGGTTGGTGCGCTCGAACTTGCGCAGCATGTAAGTATCGCGCTGGCCCTCGTCATCCATGATGGTGATGAGGTCCGCGGTGACGTTCTCGACCACACCCGCCTTCGGGGTGATGATGAGGTCACCAGCATCGTAGGCAGCGCGCTGCTCCATACCGGTGCCCACGTACGGGGCCTCGGAGCGAACCAGCGGCACGGCCTGGCGCTGCATGTTCGCGCCCATGAGCGCACGGTTAGCATCGTCGTGCTCGAGGAACGGAATCATGGCGGTTGCCACGGAGACCATCTGGCGCGGGGACACGTCAACGTAGTCCACGCCGGAGGCGTCGGTCACACCGATATCGCCATCCTTGAGGCGGACCTCGATGCGGTCGCCGGTCAAGGTGCCGTCGGCATCCTTCTCAACCTCAGCCTGCGCGATAGCGAAGCGATCCTCTTCATCGGCGGTGAGGTACTCCACCTGGTCGGTGACTTTGCCGTCCACAACCTTGCGGTACGGGGTCTCAATGAAGCCAAAAGCGTTCACACGGGCGTAGGAAGCCAGCGAACCGATCAGGCCAATGTTCGGGCCTTCCGGCGTCTCAATCGGGCACATGCGGCCGTAGTGCGAAGCGTGAACGTCTCGCACCTCAATGCCGGCGCGCTCACGGGACAGACCGCCCGGGCCCAGCGCGGACAGGCGGCGCTTGTGGGTCAGGCCGGACAGGGAGTTGTTCTGGTCCATGAACTGCGAGAGCTGGGAGGTACCGAAGAACTCGCGGATAGCAGCAGAAACCGGACGGACGTTGATCAGGGAAGTCGGGGTAATCGACTCGGCGTCCTGGGTGGTCATGCGCTCGCGGACGACGCGCTCCATGCGGGACAGGCCCACGCGGACCTGGTTCTGGATGAGCTCGCCGACGGTGCGCAGACGACGGTTACCGAAGTGGTCGATGTCGTCGGTGTGGATGGAGATCATCTCACCGTTCGGGGCCTTCATCTCACGCTCGCCGGCGTGCAGGCGCACGAGGTACTCGAGGGTGACAGCGATGTCTTCCTCGGTCAGGGTCATCAGACCATCGTGGTCTCCGCCCAGGCCGAGCTTGCGGTTGACCTTGTAGCGGCCCACCTTGGCCAGGTCATAGCGCTTGGCGCGGAAGAAGGAGTTATCCAGCAGTGCCTGTGCGAGGTCACGCGTGGGCTGCTCGCCTGGGCGCTGCTTGCGGTAGATCTCCAGCAGAGCCTCATCGGTGTTGGCCACGCCATCGGACTCGAGGGTGGACATCATGAGCTCGGAGAAACCGAAGCGCTCCTTGATCTGCTCCTCGGTCCAACCCAGGGCCTTAAGAAGCACGGTGACCGGCTGGCGGCGCTTACGGTCGATGCGCACGCCGACGGTGTCGCGCTTGTCGACGTCAAACTCGAGCCACGCACCGCGGGAAGGAATGACCTTCACGGAGTGCAGCGGGCGCTCGGTGGACTTGTCGATGGTCTGGTCGAAGTAGACACCCGGGGAACGCACGAGCTGCGAGACGATAACGCGCTCGGTGCCGTTGACGATGAAGGTGCCCTTCTCGGTCATCATCGGGAAATCACCGATGAAGACGGTCTGGGACTTAATCTCCTGGGTGTCGTTGTTGATAAATTCTGCGGTGACGTACAGTGGCGCCGAGTAGTTGATGTCTTTCTCTTTGCACTCGTCCACGGTGTTCTTCACCGGCTCGAAGCGAGGCTCCGACAGGGACAGGGACATGTTGCCCGAGTAATCCTGGATCGGAGAAAGCTCCTCGAGAATATCCTCAAGGCCGCTCGTCACGCGTGCGTCTTCGCCGCGCTCTGCCTGCTCGCGCTCGCGCCACTCGGGGGTGCCGATGAGCCACGCGTAAGAATCGAGTTGTAGATCGAGGAGGCCCGGGACGGCGATAGGCTCGCTGATTTTAGCGAAGGAGTATCGCTTCGGGGCTCCAGGGATGTTGGCCACTGACTTGGTCTGGCGGGAGACTGCCAAGATGGGTCCTTCCAGTACCTCTGGCGGATTGCGGCCCCACCCTGGCCGGTGAGGTGCAAAACCGCTGGTAGATTTAGCATTCGGTCTGCTGTGGAATGACTGGGTTTAGAATGCACAAAATCACCTTGTCAAGTCGGTTTTACCATCACCGCTCGAAAGGCTAAATGTGCACTAAAGATCCAGATTCCAGCGCAACGAAATAGCCTATAGCATAATGGCGGCCTTGTAAAGGCGAAACGCGCCCACGGCGTGTCGCTACGTAGATCCGCACGCGCGGGCCCCTAGCACGCGCAGCTAGCGGGAGTGGCGGCTAGTGGGACGTCGGAAAGCGCCTAGCGCCCCAAGCAACACCAGAAGCGCACCGATTCCGATGCCGCCCCAGCGCACCCACTGCCCCACAGCACTCCGCGGGAAGCGCTCGGCCTGCTGGAGCAGCTCCGCGCGGGATTCCTCAGAAGTCGCACCATTGAAGGCGAACTGCACCTCACGCTCGTTACCCTCGCGGTCGGCCCAGTAGTCCTTGATATCGACGTCCATGCCCACGACGAGTCCGGTGGCTTGATCCACGTAGAGGTCCCGGGTTGCGGCGTGGAAGAGGTAGCCCTGCTCGGTGGAGCCATCCTCGTTGCTCAGCGTGGTCGTCGTGCTGCCAGCATAGAGGGTAGCCACGTTGGTGGGCTCAATCTCCTGGCGGTAGCGGTAGACCGTGCGGCCGTCGATGTCGAGGGATTCTTCGAAGACGGCGTCGGCCGCCTTGCGCAGCACCGGGTCAAAGACCGGGTAGGTAGTCTGCTCGGCATCGGCGGGCAGCTTCAGCCAGTAGCCCTCGACGGGCACCTCCGCCGTGGGCGAGCCCATGGTGTGGGAGAGCGCCGCCGGGCCCGTGGCCTCACCGCTGAGGCGGTCAACGGGATAATTCCACACGCGGGCAAAGCTTAAGTCCTCCACGTTGCCCGTGCCGCCGCGGATGGCGGACTCCCCCACTCGCAGCGTCGCCGTCTCCTTGTCTGCTGGGTCCTGGATGTCCAGGTTGAGCTGATAAGTCATCGGCCCCTCATACTGCGTAACGCCCTCCGCGGATAGCTCCTGCGCGGTAGCATTGTCATCCTGCAAAGTCCACGTCGTGTCCTCGATATCCAACGGCAGGCGCGGACTAAAGCTCAAGAAGCTCGACGCCGTCAGGCCGGCCGCGATCAGCGCAACGCCGAGGCCGAGCAGGAGGACGGAGAAGATGCGGGACTTGGGCAGCATGGTGGCTTATCCTACCGATTCGTTTGCTCAAAACACATTTCCCCGGAGGGTGCGTTTCACATTTACGCGGCATTGACGGGGGGCTAGAGGAGTGTTAAATAACCTAAACTAAGTGCTCCAGCTCACATTCAAGATCGCATCATGGGATTGGCAGTAATCAATGAAGAATGACCCCCAACGCAAGAACAGAGACTTCGGCCTCTACCTATGGTCAGACCTCGTGGCTCAGATAGCCGGGGTAGGAGCCGGGCTTGCTATTCCGGTGGTCACTCTACGCTTGAGCGATAGCCTTACCCTTGCCGGCCTGTATGGAACCATCACCGGAATAGCTGCACTGGCAGGCGGCATCATCGGCGGTTCTCTTGCGGATATGTGGCGCCGCAAGCCACTCATCATTGTGACCAACGCGCTGGCTGGGGTACTCAACCTCGCGTTAGCGGGCCTCATTCTATCCGGAAGCTTCTCCCCCATCGTCTTCGGTGCGCTACTCGGGAGCATGATGCTCTTTTACCGAATAGGCCAAGCTTGCTCCGACCCTTGCCTGCCCCAGCTCGTTGAAGAAGAACAGCTCGCCGCCAAACAAGGGCTCATCCAAGCGCGCCTGCAATTTGCGGGACTGATCGGCCCCACCGTGGGCGGTGCACTTCTAGAAGTCAATCTGGCACTGCCCTTTGTGTTTGTAGGCTTGGCGAATTTCCTCACCATTGTTTTCTTCCTGTTCATCAGGGCTGGCCTAGACCCCGCAAAGAAGGCAGAGAACAAGCTCCTACGCACAACGAAGGAAGGCTTAGCCATCGTGGCTCGCTCGCCCCTGCTGCGCGGGCTCATTGCCATGCAAACACTGTCGAACTGCGCAATTAACGGCTCACTGTTCATGGCCGTCCTCATACTGGAGGAGGGGAACAACCCTGGATGGGTAACGGGACTAGCCCGCACGTCCATCGGCCTCATCGGGATTGTGGGTGCTTTGTCGACGGGTTGGCTGCAGAAGAAGTTCTCCTTCGCAGCCCTTCAGGTAGGCACGTGTGTCTGGGTTGCTGCATCAATCGCCTGTGGCGCCCTGCTCAGCCCCAGCCTGTTGATGATCATCCCGCTAGGACTATCCGTTCTTACAGCCCCAGCCGCCGGCGCGGTAACCTATGCCGCACTCCACAGGCTTATGGCAGAAGAAACATTTGGCCGAGTCACCAATATCCAAATGAGCACCGTCGTCTCACTCTCCAGTGTGTGGTCGACCCCTCTAGCCGCATTGTCTCATCGCTGGACCTTGACCACTGGATTGTGGGCCAATGCGGTCGCCGGGTTCCTCGCTATCGGGCCCGCCCTCATCTTTGTGCGCCGAGCCGATCGCGCCCTTGCACAAGCAGACGCGAAGGAGAAAGAGGACTCCCCTAGCCACTCATAAGCGTAAGTCAACTGTTTCTACGAGTGCGAGTCGGCTTCTTCTTTGTGATTCCGCGGAACGATGGCGCTGACATCAGTGGTCTGGCGAGCTTTCCACAGATCGTATTCCTCTTGGAGTCCGAGCCAGAACTCCGCGGAGTTCCCAAAGTAGGCCGACAAACGCAAAGCCATATCGGCACTGATACCGAGCGCACCACGGGTAATTTTGGAAACTTGGGAACGGGTAGTGCCAATGTCGTTGGCCAGGCGATACTGGGTAATACCGCAGGGTTTGAGGAATTCTAGGAGAAGTACCTCTCCAGGGTGCGGAACGGGAACAACATCAACATGAGAATGCGCGTCAGTGGTAGTCGATAAAGTCAACGTCAACAGCTCCTTCGGGTGTCCACTTGAATATGATGCGCTACTGCGAGTGCATAATTCAAGGCCGTCGGGCCTTACAAAACGGGAACAACCCCGCACCGCAGGAAAGCGGAACGGGGTTGTTGGCGCGCAGCGAATGTGCCGCGCAGGAAAGCTGAGTAATTCAGGTGAATTACTTGAGCTCGACGGAAGCGCCAGCCTCTTCGAGCTTAGCCTTAGCAGCGTCAGCGTCGTCCTTGGAAGCACCCTCGAGGATAGCCTTCGGAGCACCCTCAACGAGCTCCTTAGCTTCCTTCAGGCCCAGGCCGGAGACGATCTCGCGGACAGCCTTAATAACGCCGATCTTCTTAGCGCCAGCGTCGGTCAGAACGACGTCGAACTCGGTCTTCTCTTCCTCAGCGGCACCGCCGGCAGCCGGGGCACCAGCAGCAACAGCAGCAACCGGAGCAGCGGCCTCAACGTCGAAGACCTCCTCGAACTCCTTGACGAACTCGGAGAGCTCGATGAGGGTCATTTCCTTGAAAGCTTCAATGAGCTCGTCCTTGGTGAGCTTAGCCATGATTGGCATCCTTTCTCATTGTTCCTGGCCGCACTAGGCAGCCAGATAAGTGTGTGTGTTTAAGTTGTGCGCCTGTAATTGGCGTCTTAAGCTTCCGCAGCCTTCTTGTCCTGCAGGGCCGCAGCGGTGCGGACCATCTTGGTTGCAGGAGCGTTGAATACGGCGGCAGCCTTTGCCATAGAACCCTTCATGGCGCCAGCCAGCTTTGCGAGGGTGGTCTCGCGGTTGTCCAGCTTGGCGATGGCCTCAACCTGGTCGGCAGACAGAGCGTTGCCGTCCATGTAGCCACCCTTGATAACGAGTGCCTTGTTGTCATCAGCGAACTTGGTGATGACCTTCGCAGCATCCACTGCCTCGCCCTTGATGAACGCAATAGCGGTCGGGCCAGTCAGGTGCTCGTCAAGACCCTCGATGCCAGCTTCGTTGGCAGCGATCTTGAAAAGGGTGTTCTTGGCGACGGAGTACTCAACGTCAAAGCCGAGGTTGTTACGCAGCTCCTGGAGCTGACCCACGGTCAGGCCACGGTACTCGGTAAGCACGATGGAGTTTGCACCCTCGAGCTTCTCCTTCAGTGCCGCCAGGTCTGCGGTGTTCTTCGGGTTTGCCATTTTCTACTTCGCCTCCTTTCGAAACATCTCTTGTGTTTTCCGCCGGGGCCTCCCCTACTCCGCTTGCCCGATGGACAACCGAAATAACAAAAGCCCCGTGCAAGAGCACAGGGCGCGCGCGGAAATCCGCGCTTATTCGCAAAGTGTCTCCTGCGTGGGCCGCCCTCTAGGATGAGGAACCTTCGATCCGGATATCCGGATGACCGACGGTCTTCGGTGAACTTTGACTCGGCCTCAGCGGGCCGTTCAAACTTCGCTAGGTACTTTACAACCCGACCTGCCTTAACTCCAAATCGCTCCGCTGAGAGCTTTCGACGCGGGTTCCTGTATGAACGTTGTCAGTCGCTGAGCACTCCGCGCGGAACGATGACGGGGGCGTCGCTGCGTGGGTCGTCCCAGATCTCGACGTCGATGCCATAGGCTGCGGCCAGCACTTCTTTCCGCAACGCCTGGCGGGGTGTTCCCTGCGCGATGACTTCGCCGTTGTTCATGACCACCATGGTGTCGGAGTACTGCCCGGCCAGCATGAGATCATGCAGCACGACGACGACCGTTTTCCCAGCGTCGGCTTGCTTGCGCACGAGCTGCAGAACGCTGATGGCATGGGCTGGATCGAGGAAGGTTGTAGGTTCGTCGAGAAGCAGCACTGGCGTGTCCTGCGCCAAGGCCAGCGCGAGCCACACCCTCTGGCGCTGGCCGCCCGAGAGTGCTGCGATGTCACGGTCGATGAAGTCCGTAATGCTAGTCTCCACGCAGGCCTGCGCGATGATGTCGCGGTCCTTCGTGGACAGTCCCCGACCACGGCCCAGGTGCGGGTAGCGGCCGCGCGCGACGAGCTCGCCCACCCGCAGCCCATCCGGCGCCGTCGGCTGCTGCGGAAGAAGCGCCACGTGGGCAGCTGCTTCCTTCGGGCTCATGGCGTGCACGTCCAACTCGCCGATGTGCACGCTCCCCTGCCGCGGGCGAAGAATCTTAGACAAGGTCTTCAACAACGTGGACTTGCCGCAGCCATTAGGCCCGATAAGCGTGGTGATTTCGCCCGGGCGTGCCACCAAGTCAACACCCGACAGGATGTCTTCCCCGTCCTTATATCCGGCATAAATACCGGTGGCCGTAATTTCTCTGTCTTTCACTAGCTCTTATCCTCTCCGCCGTGCGGCATTCCACACCAAGATGACCAGGGCACATCCTCCGATAATGGAGGAGACAGCACCCACCGGAGCGTCCATCGGCAACGCTCCAGCAATGACAGCGCACACGCTCAACAAGGCGGCGCCTGCAGCACAGGAGACCAGCGGCACAGGCGTGGGTGTGCGGGCAACAATACGCCCCACATGCGGGGCCAGAAGTGCAATGAAACCAATGGGACCGGCCACGGATACGGTCACCGCGCAGATGCCCGTAGCTGCCACCAGCAGCAACGCGCGTGTTCGCGTGATGTTGACCCCGAGGGAAAGGGCTGAGAGATCATCATGCGCAAGAAGCGGTAGCTCCCGAGCACACCACAGGCCAAGAACTACGAAAGGCGTCAACCCCAGGAGCAGGGGAACAATGACCTCCATCCGCACGAAACCCGTGGTTCCCGCCAGCCACAGCTGGGATTGCGCCGCGCGGAGGAGCTCGGCTGCGCGTAAGAGATACGCCACCAGCGCTTGGAACAGCAGGGAGAGCGCGATTCCGACGATGACGATGCGGTTGCTCGTGCCGATTCCCCCCAGCGCCACCAGCAGGATGGCCGCTAGCACCGCGCCCAGCAGCGCGAGTCCGGCTCGCCACCAGAACATGGATAGTCCGTCGGCAAGCAACGGCCGGGAGAATACCGTTCCGAGGACCACCATGACGGACGCGCCACCAGTCACACCCAGAATGTCAGGCGAGGCCAGCGGATTGCGCGACATGGATTGCGTCCACGACCCCGCCAGTCCGAGCGCGGCACCTACGATGAGGGTCGCTAGAGCTACCGGCATGCGCAGGTCCCAGACAACGCGGATTTCGCTTCGGCTGCCGCCACCGTTGAGGATCTCTAGGACTCGCCCCGGACTCAAGGCCACAGGGCCTTGGCCTAAAAGGAGGACATAGGAGGTTGCTGCGACCAGAACAAAGAAGCAGGTCGCCGCCCATATCCATGTCCGGCGCTGCCGCTCCTGGGAACGCAGTTGCTTGGCGACGTCCCCCTTCACCCGCCCACTCATAGTTTATGCTCCCCACGGTGTACGGCCCAGATGAGAAATGGTGCGCCCACAAAGGCCAAGACGATGGACATCTCCAACTCAGAGGGGCCCGCGATGAGGCGACCCAGAATATCCGCAGCGAGTACGGAGCAACCACCGAGCAATGCGGCCGGGGCAATCATCGCGGTAACTTCTGGCCCCGTGAACCGGCGCAGCAGATGGGGGATGGCGAATCCGACGAAGGCAATGGGCCCCGTCGCTGCGGTAGCGCATCCCGCTAGGACAACGATGCTCAAGGCAGCGCCGCGCCGCGCCAGCGTGGGAGAACCGCCTAGAGCAACCGAGGATTCCTCCCCCATTGCCAGAAGATCGAGCGGGCGCGCCACACGTGCGGCGATGAAAAACCCGATGAGCAATCCGGCACCTGCGATGGCGACATCCTCTGGGCCGCGCCCGAACGTGGATCCGATGGTCCACCGGCGCATGCTGTCAAGGACATCCGTGGAGTACAGGCCGATCAGCATGGCGCCAGAGCTCAAGGCAGCAGCAACTCCCGCGCCGACTAGGACCAGCGTCAGGGGATCCTGAAACCGCCGGGACACACCCAGCACTAATGCTGTGGCCAGGCCGGCGCCTACGAGAGCGAGCGCGGTCCGCATCCCGGTTGAGGTGGCGACGCCTAGCGCCGTCCCGAGGGCAACCAGGAACGAGGCCCCCGCGGTGATACCGATGAAGCCCGGATCAGCCAAGGGGTTTCTAGTCCAGGACTGAGCGATAACACCCGATACCGCGATGGCCGCTCCCGCGAAGTAGGCAACGAACGTGCGGGGGATACGCAAATCCCACACGATGTTCTCGATATCTGCTTCGCCTCCGTGGAGGAGGGCAGACACCAGATCCGGCAACGGAATAGCCCTCGAGCCAACCGCCAATGAGCACAGCAAAAGGAGGAAGGTCGACACAACCAGGGCCGTGGTGAGCAGTGCGCGGCTTCTCCCCCGCGAATCCAGTGCGTCTGCCTTGCCACGGCGTTGCGGGTACGCAACGCCGTGGATAGCGTCAGCCTTCCTCGGTAGTGCGAGCACTTAGAGCTGCTCTTCGAACTTGTTGACGGCCCACGGGATCGTCAGCGGGTTCGGCACGCTCATCGCATTGCCGGTGTCCGTGTCGAGGTAGCGGACGCGTCCATCCTTGACCACGTCCAGGCCTTGGAATGTGGAATCCTTCTTCAGCTCATCGACCGCACCGTTGTAATCCAAGACGAACAGATAGTCCACATTGTTGAGCTGGGAGTAGTTTTCCGGGGCATAGTCCACGAAGAAGCTGGAACCATCACCCTGCAGTTCCTTGGGGATCTCAAAGCCGAGGTCTTCGATGAACTGGCCACGGCCGTCTTCTGCCGTGTAGAGGCCCAGCTTCCCGTCATAGGGCATGAGGATGGCTGCGCGCTTGCCCTGCAGCTCCGGGTGGGAGTCCTTGAACTGCTCAAAGGCGCCCTCTGCTTGGTCAATGAGCTTCTCCCCCTCCTCTTCCTTATCCAAGGCAGAGGCGATGGTCTTGACTTGCTCATCCCAGGGGATCTGCCAGTCCTCGAAACCTTCGGGCTTCACGGTCAGCGGGGCGATATCCTCGAGGGATTTCTTCGCCTCCTGATCCACTGCCTGGTTCACGGCGATGATCTGTGTGGGGTCCGAGGCAGTGACCTGCTCTAGAACCTCGGCCGTGAAACCGGAGGCGGTGTTATAGATCACCTCGGGCTGGGCATCTCCCAAAAGCTCCTTCGCCCATGGGCCAACTCCGGAGGGATCACCATCCCCTTTCGCACCCCAGGGGCCACAGCAACCGGAGTGATTCCGAGTGCCAGCACGGTATCGGCATCACCGAGCCCCAGGCTGGCAACGCGCACCTCCTCAGCACTGTCCGCACCCGCGCTGTCCTCGCCACTTCCGCGGGAGCACCCCGCTAAAGCAATCGCTGCCGCTGAGACAATAGCGAGCACGGTTTTCGCGCGCCGGTGGATAGCAACCATGGAATAAACCTTTCCTTCAACGGGAGCGAGCATGCAAGCATTCGCACCCCTAACTTATTTGAGGCTAGCCTAACCTGTACGTTATGATGGTTTCAAATTTGACCTCTACCTAGGATCAATTCCCTTGACGCATCACCGCTTATTGCCCGTCACCCTCACCGGGAACACCCGCCTCAAGCCGCGGCTGCACCGTTTAACTTTTCACTCGCCGGCTTTTAGTGACTACCCCTTAGCCGGGCCTGACGAGTATTTTGGGCTCCTCATGCCCCAAGACGAGCAGGATTTTTCGCCCTTCCCGGTCGACGATACCAATGTTCGTGCCGCCGTCACCCGATTGCCCGACGACATTCGCCCAGCATTGCGCTGGTACACAATTCGCAAGCTCAACCAAGAAGCGTGCACCATCGATGTCGACGTGGTGACCCATGGCGATAATGGCCCGGGCTCACGCTGGATCCTCAATGCCCAACCCGGGGATACCGCCGGAATATATACCGGGCAAGCACTGTGGCAGGCCCCTAGGAAGTCACAACTGTTACTCGCAGATGCCTCTGCCCTACCGGCGCTGTGGCACATCCTCGAGCACTACGAAGCCTTCTCACCGGAAACCTTGGGTGCAGTCGACGTCGTTGCCATGATCACAGACGACGCTGAAGTTGAAGACGGCTTGGAGGAGACGTGGCGCGGCAAGGTCCGCTCACTCACCATGGTCCTGGCTCCACATGACGAACACTGCACACGCGCCAGACAACTTCTCGGCTCCCGTTTCACCGCGGATACAGCGCCGGATTCGGTGTGGGTATCCGGCGAAGGGGACCTGGCCAAAGCAGTGCGCTCGATAGCCGTGCATGACTGGGGTGTGCCGCGCGAAGACGTCATCTGGTCCGTGTACTGGATGAAGGGCAAGCCGCGGCCTTAAAGCGGACTTCGCACGCATCTAATCCTTTTAACCGGCAGCGGATAGCCGGTGAATAACTCGGTGCGCTGCCACATGGTTCCCATCAGAAGGTTCCCATCAGAAGGTTTCCGTCAGGAGGTTTCCGTCAGGAGGTTTCAGTCAGAAGGTTCACCTGCCCCCAAACGAACCTTCTTCGCTCCTCCATATGGTTTGTTTGCCCCCAAGAAAACCTTTTGACTAGAACCATCTACATCCAGCGTCCGCGTTTGCCCTAGGCCTGATGCATCTCCGCTTAAGTCCACGGCGTGGAGTACCTGACTTGGGTTACACAGTACAACGCGGGCCCCGGTGAAATCCGGAACCCGCGTTGTAAGGGGTCTTGTTTATCAGGCGGTTTCTCACGCCGCCCGCCCTGCAAGACTCAGGGTGTTCTCTCTATCTCTCATGCGCCTCTCTCAAACGCACAAGAATTAGTATGCGGCATCTTCCTTGAAAGCCCATCGAACCTGCCTGTGTTTTACCTGTCAATGAAACCCAGCCGCTTAACCTGCATATACGAGGGCTTTCCGATTGAGGCCATGGTCGGATGAACAACGTCATTCCTACCCCTGCTACCTAGTGTTATTCGGCGGTGAGATGGGATACTTCCGTACTAAATTGACCTAAGTCAGGAGGGCGTCCCGCAAAAGGCATCTGACAACAGGCATCTGGTAAAAGGCATCTTTGGGTCTAAAAACGCCATCTGCAATGAGAAAAAGGCGTTTTTAGCCGTGAAAACGCCTTATGACTGATGCCTTTTACCAGACGCCTTTTGTCCGATGCCTCCAGCACGTCGATGGAAGCACGCAGACGTTGCGAATTACAAGAGGAACAAAGAATGTAATCCGTTTCGCGAAGATACGTGTAGTGCTCTGCAGTCAAGCCCACGTGAAGCCAAGCCCACATGAAGCATAGGAAAAGGCCCCGGCTCACGAATGAGCCGAGGCCTTTACTCCGTTAACACAGACATCAATTAGTCGGTGTAGTTCTTCTCCACGGAAGCATCGACCGGGATGCCCGGGCCGGTGGTGGTGGACATGGTGATCTTCTTAGCGTAGACACCCTTAGCGGAGGACGGCTTCAGGCGAATGATCTCGTCGTACAGCGCGCCGTAGTTCTCAGCCAGCTTCTCAGCATCGAAGGAAGCCTTGCCGATGATGGCGTGCAGGTTGGAAGCCTTGTCCACGCGGAAGGAAATCTTACCGCCCTTGACGTCAGCAACAGCCTTGGTCACATCGGCGGTCACGGTGCCGGTCTTCGGGTTCGGCATGAGACCACGCGGGCCCAGGACGCGAGCAACGCGGCCAACCTTGGCCATCTGATCCGGGGTAGCGATAGCAACGTCGAAGTCGATGTTGCCCTCGTTGATGGCAGCGATCAGCTCTTCGGTGCCCACGATGTCGGCGCCAGCAGCCTTAGCGGCCTCAGCGTTGTCACCCTCAGCGAAGACGGCCACGCGGACGTCCTTACCGGTGCCGTGCGGGAGGGAGACGGTGCCACGAACCAGCTGGTCAGCCTTACGCGGGTCAACGCCCAGGCGGAAGACAACGTCGACAGTAGCGTCGAAGTTCTTGGAGGAGGTCTCCTTGGCCAGCTTGGCGGCCTCGATCGGACGGTACTGACGGGAGCGGTCTACCAGCTCAGCGGCAGCCTTGTATGCCTTGGACTTGGTGCTCATAAGTGCAATTCCTTTTCTTGGATTGATGTGGTGTTAGCGGGCCGAAGCTGGCCCTGCCACGCGCGACACAGAACGTATCGCGCATTAAATCGAATTTTTACTTAGCCGGGACGCCGTCAACGGTGATGCCCATGGAGCGAGCGGTACCAGCGATGATGCGGGCGCCGTTCTCGATGTCACGAGCGTTGAGGTCCTCGAACTTGGTCTGTGCAATCTCCTTGCACTGATCCCAGGTCACGGAGCCAACCTTGTCGGTGTGCGGAACGCCAGAGCCCTTCTTGATGCCAGCAGCCTTGAGCAGGAGCTTCGCTGCCGGCGGGGTCTTCAGCTTGAAGTCGAAGGAGCGGTCCTCGTAGACGGTGATCTCCACCGGCACGACGTTGCCGCGCTGGGACTCGGTCGCAGCGTTGTAGGCCTTGCAGAACTCCATGATGTTGACGCCGTGGGCACCGAGTGCCGGGCCGACCGGCGGAGCCGGGTTAGCAGCGCCTGCCTCGATCTGGAGCTTGATCAGGCCAGTGACCTTCTTCTTGGGAGCCATCGAATTACCTCTTTCCTGTGGTACCGGAGTGCCGCCACGATGAATAACAGCGCCCCGTCCGGATGCTCACGCATTGTGGGCCACCGGAGGATGAACGTTTCAAGATGCGCAAAAGCGCACGGCGTTCAAGTTTAGAACACCGTGCGCCCAGCTCAAAATCGCTTTTTAGGAGATGCGCTCGATCTCCGTCGGGGACAGCTCCACCGGGGTCTCGCGGCCGAAGATGGACACCAGGCCCTGCATCTTGCCGGTCTCCGGGTCAATCTCGGAGATGGTGGCGGAGACGGAAGCCAGCGGGCCAGACAGGATGGTGACGGCCTCGCCCACCTCGAAGTCGTGCGCGTAGGCCTTGGCGGCCTCCTTCTCCGGCATAGCCACGACCTGCTCGCCTTCGGAATCTGCTGCGGAAGCTTCTGGAGAGACCGTCGGATCGTTCGGCATGAGGAACTTAGCCACGTCGCGGATCTTGACCGGGGTGGCGTTACCTTCGTTGCCCACGAAGGAGGTCACGCCCGGGGTATCGCGAACGACGGACCAGGCAGCGTCATTAAGCTCCATGCGCACCAGCACGTAGCCCGGCAGCAGCTTGCGCTTAACTACCTTCTTCTTGCCGTCCTTCTTTTCAATGGCCTGTTCGACCGGCACAACGACCTCAAAGATGGAGTCCTCAACCTCGAGGGTCTGTGCACGCATATCGAGGTTGGTCTTTACCTTGTTCTCGTAACCGGAGTAGCACTGGATGATGTACCACTGGCCAGGCTGCTTCTTCAGCTCGCGGGTAAAGGCGCGCAGGCGGGACTTGTACTCAGCGTCGGCTGCTGCGGCGGCGTCCGCGTCAGCGCTTGCCGACGCCTCCCCTGCGCCCTCGCCTTCAGCCTCAGCCTCGTCCGTGCCGCCACCGAGGGCGGCTTCGGCGGCCTTGGTAGCAGCTTCCTTCTCGGCGGCTTCCTTCTCCTCTGCGGAGAGCTCCTCCTGCGGCTGCTGGGCCTCCTCGGTAGCCTCGACCGCCTCCGCGGCCTGTTCCTGGACGTTATCGATCATGGCCTGCTCAAGGGAAGTGCCAGTGTTTTCTTCGCTCATTGTCTGCTACTCCAAATTGGTAATTATTCTTCTCGTCCCCACCAGGGTACTCGGCCGGACTTGGGCAAAAAGTATCCCGCCGTTTCCCCTAGTCGAGCTAGCGGGAAGGCGGCGGGATGAAAGTATGTAATTAGTTTACTAAGGCGCGAGGATTGCTTCAACTCCGAGGCCAGTCAGCGCGTCCACGCCCCACACCAGAGCGGTGAGGACGATGAGGAAGGCGAAGGTCACGAGAACGTACTGAACCATTTCCTTGCCGGTGGGCCAGACAACCTTCTTAAGCTCGGAGACAACCTCACCCGGGAAGGAACCAACAGATCCGCCGAAGGAATCTTCCTTCTTGTCCTCGACGCGCACGACGCGCTTGTCAGTGTAGGAATCGGTAGAGGTGGTCGCTGCGCCAGAGAGCTGACGCTTGCCGGTTGGGCGCGGAGCCCCGGTGCTCGGCTGCTTTTCATCGCTCACGGCGATTCCCTCCTTGGAAGTGATGTGGCAGGGGCGACAGGACTCGAACCTGCAACCTACGGTTTTGGAGACCGTTGCGCTACCAATTGCGCCACGCCCCTTTGCGTGCCCTTTTGGGACAACGCACAACCCTACCAGAACGCCGATTCCCTTTGGAAACCACGTGCCGCGCAAGGCTGGGAGTCGGTAGTGAAAAAGCGCCCAGATGCGGGCGCTTTTCTTTCCCGGTAGCGATGGCGAGAATTGAACTCGCGACACAGCGATTATGAGTCGCTTGCTCTACCACTGAGCTACACCGCCATATTCACTTTCTGAAAGCTTCCAGAAACATGAATGGAGCCCCCTGACAGAATCGAACTGTCGACCTTTTCCTTACCATGGAAACGCTCTGCCGACTGAGCTAAGGGGGCACAGCCTCTTTGAGTCACGGAATTTCTCCGCTGTGCTCTCGTTGAAGCCTTGAAAAGATTAACCCGAAACGCTTAAACAACACAAATCGCCAGTACGACAAGGGTTTTTGCGCACTTTTCAGGCACCTAAACTCACACGCATCACCCTTGCACCACTCTCGCGGTAGACCACCCCCACTCCAGGCGCGCCAAATCCAGCTATTGTTGATGTATCAAATACTTTATGTGCTCTAGGGAGGACACATGAGCTCTGGTACCCAGAAACAGACACCGAAGGACTGGGCCGGCGACGCCCAGAATGCCTCGACGGACGGCGAATTCAAGCGAGACACCAACTACATCGGTGACCGCATCCTCGCCTCAGTCACTGGTGACAATCCACAGCCCTCCGTGAGTGGCAGTGGCGAGACTTTGGACTGGCCGGTGCAGCCCCACCGCTACCGTCTCATCGCCGCGCGCGCTTGCCCGTGGGCACACCGCGCCGTCATCGTGCGGCGCCTGTTGGGACTGGAAAATGTCATCTCCTCAGGCTTGGCGGGCCCGACCCACGACAAGCGCTCCTGGACTTTTGATCTCGAACCCGACGGGCTCGACCCAGTCCTGCGCATCCCCCGCCTGCAGGATGCGTATTTCGCACGCTTCCCTGACTACCCGCGAGGCATCACGGTGCCAGCCATCGTGGAGGAATCCAGCGGCAAAGTCGTGACCAATGATTTCAACTCCATGGTGCGAGACTTCCAAACCGAGTGGACCGAGTACCAGCGAGAAGGCGCGCCCAACCTGCTGCCGCCGGCCGAGCAGCAGGAGGAGATGGAAGAAATTAACGACTTCATCTTCAGGAAACTCAACAACGGCGTGTATCGCGCGGGATTCTCCGCATCCCAGGAGGCTTATGAAGAGGCCTATGCGGATGTCTTTGAGGTCCTCGATTGGTTGGAAGAACGGCTAGCCCACCGCCGGTTCATCATGGGTGAGCACATCACGGAGACCGATATCCGGGCATACACCACCCTGATCCGCTTTGATGCCGTCTACCACGGCCACTTCAAGACGAACCGGAACAAAATCAGCGAGATGCCGAATGTCTACGGCTACCTGCGCGAACTCTTCCAGACCCCGGGCTTCGGCGATACCACCGACTTCACGGAGATCAAGCAGCACTACTACATCGTCCACCGCGAGATTAATCCCACCCAAATCGTGCCGGCCGGTCCGGATCTGTCTGGGTTGGCCCAGCCCCACGGCCGCGATCATCTGCCGGGTGCACCATTCGCTGAAGGCACCACCCTGCCGGGGCCGTTGCCTGAGGCCGAGCAGTTGAAGAACCCCGCGGACTTCCAGCGATAGCGATAAGAAAATCCCGCAGACACATTTTTGCGTCTGCGGGATTCATGTTGTGCCAGGTAGAAGATTCGAACTTCTGAAGGCAATGCCGGCGGATTTACAGTCCGCTCCCTTTGGCCGCTCGGGCAACCTGGCAAGCACTCTTGAGTGCGGTTATGTACTTTACTACGAACTCCCGCCCAACATGCAAATCGCCAGGCAGGAGGGTATTTTAACCAACGCGCTGAACGGTATAGTCCGCCAGCTGGCGCAGAGCCTCACTAGCCGTGCACTCCGGGAGCAGGGAGAGCTGGTCCTCGACCACGCGCAGGTACGCGTTAACGTCGGCCAGCGCCTTATCGCGGCCGCCCGACTGCCACAGCAGCTCGATGGCGCGCTGTACGGAGGCGTCGTCCTCAAGCGGGCCCGTCAGCAGCGCGCGCAGCTCATCGCCAACCTCGCCTTCCTCCTCCAGGGCATAGAGCACCGGCAGGGTGAACACACCCTCGCGCAAGTCCGTGCCCGGGGTCTTCCCGGATTCCTCGGAGTCGGAGAAGATGTCGATGACATCGTCGACGATCTGGAAGATCATGCCCACGGCCGCACCGATTTGGCGCAGGGCCTCGCACTGCTCCGGGCCCGCACCCGCGTGGTAGGCACCCAGGTAGCCGGCGGACGCGATCAGCACCGCGGTCTTTTCCCGGATCACCGCCGTGTAGTGCTCCACGGCATTGGCTTCGCCAGCACCGATGGTTTCCCGCATCTGGCCGGTGACGAGCTCCTCGAAAGTCTCCGCGAAGTGCTCCACCGTGTGGGTATCCAGCTGGCTCATCAGTCGCGAGGCGTGCGCGAGCAGTGCATCGCCCGCCAGAATGGCCACCGAGTTGGTCCACCGAAAGTTCGCGGAATCCACGCCGCGGCGGCGCTCCGCCTCATCCATGACATCGTCGTGGTAGAGCGTGGCCACGTGGACCATTTCCACCACGGTGGCCGCCTTAATCACCTCGGGCGATTGCGAGCGTTCACCAAACTCGGAAGCCAGCAACGCCATCATCGGGCGGAAACGCTTGCCCCCGGC
Source organism: Corynebacterium sp. HMSC070E08 (assembly GCF_001808895.1). Taxonomy (NCBI): domain Bacteria; kingdom Bacillati; phylum Actinomycetota; class Actinomycetes; order Mycobacteriales; family Corynebacteriaceae; genus Corynebacterium; species Corynebacterium sp. HMSC070E08. Next base: position 81,593 of record NZ_KV794797.1, on the reverse strand, counting down.
CAGGGAGAGGTGGCGCACCTTGTCTTTAATGAAGTCCTGCCCGCGGTCGAGCTCCGTATTCAGCAGGTCCTCTACAGCAGCCATCCCGGCGTTGATACGCTCGGTGAGCTGCGCATCCCCCAAGTCCACGTGCTTGGCGTGAGTTTGGCCGTGTGACATTAAACGTGTTCCTTTAAGCTCAAAAATCCTAGTGTTTACTTACCGTAGCCCATGGCACGGCCCTCAACACACTTGTGGCCACTATCCCGTGCAATGATAGTCCCCATGTCGGAGCAGATCGATTCCACCCTTGTTGACGTCGCCATCGTAGGTGCCGGGCCCGCCGGCGCTGCCGCCGCTATCCACGCCGCACGCGCCGGCCATGAGACGCTGCTTGTCGACGCCTCCCCCTTCCCCCGCGACAAGACCTGCGGCGATGGACTGACCCCGCGCGCCATGCACCAGTTGGAGCTCCTCGGCATCGAGGTCAACGCGTCCTACCGCAACCGCGGGCTCAAGCTACACGGCTTCGGCGGCACCGTGACCGCTCCGTGGCCTGAGGCCTACCCCTCGCACGAAGGCACGGCGCTGCCGCGCTATGAATTCGACGCGCTGCTGGTTGACGCCGCCCGAGACGTCGGCGCGCAGCTTATAACCGGCACGGCAACGCAGCCGGAGCTGGACGGCAACCGGCTGGTCGAGTTCTCCGTCGGCAAGCGCCGCGTGCGCGCCCGGTGGGTCATCGTGGCCGACGGCGTGCGCTCGACATTTGGCAAGCAGTTGGGCCGCACCTGGCACCGCGAGGAGGTCTATGGCATTGCTGCACGCGCTTATGCCGATTCACCGCAGGACGGCGAGGAATGGATGCACTCCCACGTTGAGCTCAAGGACCCCGAGGGCGTGGTGCAGCCGGGCTATGGCTGGATCTTTCCGCTGGGCCAGGGGGTCAATATCGGCTTGGGCGCGCTCTCTACGGCCGCCCGCCCGGCCCGCCTCAACACGAAGAAGGCGCTGGATTTCTACGCTGAGCAGCAGCGTTCGGAATGGGGTCTGGGCGAGCTGCGCAACGTCACCTCGGCGATGCTGCCCATGGGTGGTGCGGTGTCTGGAGTTGCCGGCGCGAACTGGATGCTCATCGGTGACGCTGCGGCCTGCGTTAATCCGCTCAACGGCGAGGGCATCGACTATGGCTTGGAAACGGCGGCGCTCGCCGTGGAGATGCTCGGCACCAAGGACCTCACCTTGGCGTGGCCAGACCGGCTACGCGCCGAGTATGGCGAGGCCTTCCTACTTGCCCGCACCGCCGCGCGCCTGCTGACCTACCCACAATTCCTGCCGCTGGCCGGACCTGTGGCCATGCGTGGGCCGGTGGGCCGCATGCTCATGCCGGCCGCAGCGCGCCTCATGGGCAACCTCATCACCGAGGAGGACAAGGATCTGCTTGCCCGCGCCTGGCGGCTGGCCGGCGGGGCGGTCTCTGCGCTGCGGCGCGATACGCCTCTTTGGGCTTAAGGCCTTTGGGTTTTACCTTTCGGCCTAAGCCCATTGGGCTTAGGCCCCTAGGCGGGCTTCACTGCGGAGTGCAGCGCCACGATGCCGAAGGTCAGGTTGCGCCAGCCTGCTTGTTCCCAGCCGTTGCGGTTAATGGCGGCGGCCAGCTCGTGCTGCTCCGGCCACGCACGGATGGATTCTGCGAGGTAGATATAGGCCTCCGGGTTGGAGGAGACCACCTTGGCAATCGGCGGCAGCAAGCGGGTCAGGTATTCCTTGTAGACGGTGCCAAAGACCGGGATAACCGGCTTTGAAAACTCCGCTACTGCCAGGCGCCCGCCGGGTTTGGTCACGCGCGCCATCTCCCGCAGGCCCAGCTCGAAGTCGTGGATATTGCGCAGACCGTAGGAGATGGTCACCGCATCGAAGGTGTTATCCGCAAAGGGCAGGCGCATTCCATCGCCGGCTACCTTGGGAACATCGCGGTCCTTACCAGCCGCGAGCATGCCGAGTGAGAAATCACAGGCCACGCACCACGCGCCGGACTTGGACAGCTCCTCCGTAGAGACGGCCGTTCCGGCGGCGAGGTCGAGGACCTTCTCCCCCGGCTTGAGGTTGAGCCGCTCGCGGGTCAGGCGGCGCCAGCGCGCATCCTGGCCAAAGGACAGCACCGTGTTGGTGATGTCGTATTTCTTGCCCACCGCGTCAAACATGCGCGCGACATCGAAGGGCTTCTTCTCCAGATCTGCCTTAGACACAAGCGCCTAGTCTAGGCGACGCGCGCTCCCAGAGCGCGAGCGGCCCAACGCGGCAGCTCCGGACGCTGGCCCAAAATGGTCAGCGGGACCTCACGGACATTCTCCAAAACCTCGTCGTAGTAGCCCAGCAGCTGCTCGCACAACGCCGGCCAGGTCTTGGAGGCAATCGACTTCCGGGCGTTCTCCCGCAACTCCTGGTGAATCTCCGGGTTGAGCAGCGCGTCCACCGCATTGGGGAGGTCCTCGACGAACGTTGAAACGTCGAGAAGCAGCCCGTTATAGCCCTCCTCGATGAGGTCCACCGGGCCGCCCGCGCGGGGGCCGATGGTGGGCACGCCCGAGGCCTGAGCCTCCTGGATAGCTTGGCAGAAGGTCTCAAACTCACCGGCGTGGACGAAGATGTCGAGGGAGGCATAGGCCGCTGCGAGCTCCTCGCCGCCCAACGCCCCGGTGAACACCGCGTCCGGCAGCTGTGCCTCCAGCAGCGGGCGCTCTGGGCCATCACCCACAATCACGAGCTGGATATCCTCACGATCATTGAGCGCGGAAAGGCGGTGCACGCCTTTTTCCGCGGCCAACCGGCCCACGAAGCCGACGATCTTCTTGCTTCCTGTGGGATCCCACTCGCGGCGCAGCGCCTCCGAGCGCTTCGAGGGGTGGAAGCGCTCCGAATCCACGCCGCGGCCCCAGTGACGCACGTTCTTGATGTGGTGCTTCTCCAAGTCGGCGATGGTCAGTGAGGAGGGCGCGAGAGTCATTTGGCACGCATTGTGGATGGTGCGCAGCCACTCCCACACCCCATAGGCCAGCGCGGAGGCGTGGTACTTGGTGGCAAAGCCTGCCACATCAGTCTGGTACAACGCCACGGCCGGAATACGTTGTTGGCGGGCGGAAAAGGCCCCCGCAGCGCCCAGCACGAAGGGACTGGCCAGGTGGATGATGTCCGGCTTGAATTCTCGTAGCGCCTCATCCACAGCGGAGGTGGGAACGCCGACTGGGAGCGAATCCACTAACGGCACGCGCACGGTGGGCACGCGCACGATGGTGAACCCGAGGTAATCAGGGATCTCCTCCTGTCCATCCCGAGCGCCGGGGGCGATGACGATGGCCTCGTGGCCGTGCTCGTGGAGGTGCTCGAGGACACGCAGCACGGAGTTGGTCACTCCATTGACGTTAGGCAAGAAGGATTCCGCGACGATGGCAACACGCATGCGCCCCATCATTCCTTTCCTGAGTGCTCGGTTGGTAAAGCACGTGCTAAATTCCGGTTAATTTTCCCGCTTGCCCACCACAAGGCACCCGCTAACAGGGTAGCGACGGCTGCCGAAGACAGCGCCGGAATGATGGACAGGGTCCATTCGCGGCCTTCTACCTTGACCAAGTCCGGGTTGCTTTTGGCGTAGAGCACCCAGACCTGCTGGCCCTCTCCTAGCCCGGTGGGATACAGCAGCCCGGTGGGTGGGGTGTGGTAGATACCTTCGGCATCCTGGAAATCCACGAAGGTACGCAAGGTGCCGACATCCGTCACCGTGGCCAGCGCGCGCCCGGGGTTGGCGTTGATGGTGCGGTCGTTCAAGAAAGGGCCGATGACCATTCCCGCCATGCCCACTAATGCCGCGGCATACAGCACCAGGACCAGCTGGCGTACCCGGCGCCGCGGCATTTACTGGCCTACCTTGGCGTTCAGCGCCTCCTGCAGCGCGCGGCGCGAGGATCGGGTGGTATGCGCCTCTACGACGGTGATGCCGGTGGAGTATTCCTTGAGCTCTGCGAGAACATCGAGAAGCTCCTGCGCCGAGCTCACCTCGCGGTGCTCAGCGCCGCAAGCCTCCGCCAGCTTGGCGACGCCCACCCCATGCGGCGTCCCAAACGCCTTCTCGAAGGAGGGGCGCAGGGGCTCGCGGCCTTGTTCAAGCACCTCGAAGATGCCGCCGCCGTCGTCGTTTGAAACGACGATGGTGAGATTCTCCGGACGCGGGTTGTCCTCGGGGAGGATGAGGGAGGTGGCGTCGTGGAGGAAGGTGACATCCCCCATGAGCGCCACGGTGCGCGGGGCGCGCGGGGCGTCGGCTTCGCGGGACTGGGTGGCCAGGGCGATGCCGATGGCCTGCGCGATGGTGCCGTCGATGCCAGCAGCCCCGCGCGGCGAGTAGGTCTCCACACCGTCGAAGGGCAGGCCGATGAAGGACGCATCCCGCACCGCGTTGGAGGCGCCCAGGACGAGGGTATCTCCGACAGCGAGGGTATCGCCCACCGCGGCGGCGACGTGGAGGCCGGTAAAGCCGATCTCGGGCTTGGTGGCATCCTCACCGGTGGTCTCCGCCAGAACCTCACGAACACCGTCGGCCGCCATCTGTGCCGCACCTTCGCAGATCTTCATCCACTCGCGCGTGGGCTCGCCGCTGGTCTTGACGGTGGTGCCCAGCTGCGCGGCCTCGCCGCGCGGGTTAGTGAAATCTTCCGTGCGGGACAGGCAGATGAGGTCGATATCGGGATCACTGAGCAGCGCCAGAACTCCACGGTGCAGGGTGGGGTGGCCCACGACGATGACCTGCTCCACCTTGGTGTTGACCACGTAGTCATTGGCGGACACCTGAGCGCGGCGGAACAGGTGGGCCGCGGCCGGGTGCACCGGGTGATAGGGCGCAAGTGCCGTGGGCTCGGCGATGGTGGGGACATCCTCCAAACCGTCGACTTCCCAAGCTTCGTCGCCCGCGATGACGAGGGTGTTGCGGCTGAGATCAACGGCCACCTCGCCGTGGTTGGACCAGCGCGGGGTACGCGCGCGGTGCTGCGTGTAATCCGTCGGGGTACCGGGCAGCTCCTCCCCTACCAGCGGGGCATCGAGGGCCACGTTGATGTGCACCTGGCGATCATTCAGGAAGCGCTCGGCAACGAGCGGGATATCACTCGTGGTCTCCACCTGGGTGGTTTCCGCATACACACCGAAGATGCCAGGCTGCTCAATGGTCTGGGAGGCCCCCGTACCCACCAAACGGGCCGGGCGGTCCGCGCTGATAACGGCCAGCGGGGTATGCGAGTAATGTGCCTCCACCATCGCGGGCAAGGCGTTGGCCACCGCGGTGCCGGAGGTCATGACGATGCCGACGTGCCGGCGTTGGACGCGGGCGAGGCCGAGGGCAGCGAAGGCGGCGGAGCGCTCATCCAGGCGGGTATGCACGCGAATATCGCTGCGCGCGAGAAGCGCCAGAGACAGCGGCGCGTTGCGCGAGCCGGGGCAAAGTACGACGTCAGTGAGGTGCCGCGAGAGCTGAGCAGCGAGTGTTTCAGCCAGCTGCATCGACTCCGGCTGCGAGGACTCCACGGGCTGTGTATTAGGCGTACTAGGCATTCTCTGCACCGCCCGCACCGGGCTCACCGTTGCCCGACTCTAATTCGCCGAAGAGATCGTTGAGCAGGCTCTCTAGGTCAGATCCGCCCTGATCCAACTGATCTTGGATGCTCGGCGGCAGCTCCGTCGGGACCTCCGGTGGCAGCTCAGTAGGAATCTCAGTGGGGAGGCGATCCCGCGGAGATTCCTTCGTGGTGGTCACCGTAGTGGGGACTTCGGTCGTCACGGTCTCGGTGACCGGCTCCGGGGCGGGTTTGTTGGCATCCGCGGCCGCACCGCGCCAGAGGAAGAACAGCACGCCGGCGAAAACGACGGCGATAGCGGCGATGGCCGCGAAGACATAGGACAGGGCTCCCCCACCCTTCTTCGGCTCCTCCACCTGGTAGCTCGACGGAACCGGGTCATACTGCGGTTGCTGATAATTCTGGTCATAGCCCTGCTGATAGGGCTGACCGAAAGCCTGCGTGTTCTGGGAGCCAGGCTCTGGGAAGTGCTGTTGGGGACGCTGTGGCGGCTGCTGCTGGGGCGCGCCGAACTGGCGGGTTTCGTTCTCACCGTTGACGCGGCCGAACTGCCGCGTCTCGTTGTCGCCGGTGTTGTTGGTCATGGGATTTACCTTATCGTGCCCCCGCGCCACTTAGCACCCGGCCGGTGGGCGTCTCACCCGCCGCGACCTGAGCCGGTGTGCCATCCGCCACGATCTGTCCGCCCTCCGCGCCTGAGCCCGGGCCCATCTCGATAACGCGGTCAGCACCAGCGATGAGGTGACGGTCGTGGTCTGCCACCACGACGGTATGGGAGGCCTCCACCAGCGAGTGCAGCTCAGTAATGAGCAGGTCAATATCGGCCGGGTGCAGGCCCACGGTGGGCTCATCCAGCAGGTAGACGGTATGGCCCCGGCGCGAGTTGCGGGAGCGCTGAAGTTCCGTGGCGAGCTTGATGCGCTGCGCCTCACCACCGGAAAGCTCCGGTGCACCCTGGCCTAGGCGCAGGTAACCCAGACCTACCGCTTCCAGGGTTTGCAGCGCGTGGAGGATCGGCGCTTCATCTGCAAAGACCTCTAGGGCTTCTTCCACCGTGAGGTCCAAGATGTCCGCGATGGTCCGGCCCTGCCAGCGGATGGACAAGGTGTCATCGTTATAACGCTGTCCCTGGCAGTCTGGGCACTGGGTATAGGAGCCGGGCAGGAAGACCAGTTCGACCTCGATCTGGCCGGCGCCGCCGCAGGTATGGCACTGGCCTTGCTTGACGTTGTAGGAAAAGCGCGAGACCGTCCATTTCTTCTTCTTGGCCTCCGGCGTGGCGGCGAAGAGCTTGCGGACATTGTCGAAGAGGTTGGTGTACGTCGCCACCGTGGAGCGCGGGGTTCGGCCGATCGGCTTTTGGGTAATGGAGACCACGCGCTTGACCTGCTCCGGGCACTCCGGCCCCGTGAGCGTGTCATGGAGTGCGGCCAACAGTGTGGATTTACCGGAACCCGAGAGCCCAGTAATAGCCGTGAACTGACCAAGCCCAAAGTCCACGTCGAGGCCGTCGATGGTGTGCGAGTGCACCTGGCGCAGCGCGATATCCCCGTGAGCCGAGCGCGCTTCGGCCTTGGGCGTGGGGCGCGGGCGCGCCAAGGCACGCGCGGTAGGAGTATCGGCGGAGTCCGCCGCCTCTATGTAATCGGCAACAGGGCCCGAGTACACCACTTGGCCGCCGCGCTCACCGGCGAGCGGGCCGACGTCCACGATCCAATCGGCGTGCTTAACCAGCTCCATGTCGTGCTCCACCAGCAGCACCGAGTTACCCTCCGCGATGAAGCGACGGCACATGTCGAGCACCGCGCCCCGCTCCACCGGATGCAGGCCCGCAGAGGGCTCATCCAGGACATAGGTCACGCCATACAGCCCGGAGCGCAGCTGCGCTGCCAGGCGCAGGCGCTGCACCTCACCGCCCGAGAGTGTCTCCGTCGGCCGGTCCAGGCTGAGGTGCCCAAGGCCGAGTTCCAGTGCGGATTCCAAAGCCGGAAGGAGGGCCTTGAGGAGCAAGTCTTCCGCGTCATTCGGCTGCGACTTTTGGTCCTTAAGCAGCTCGTGGGCTTCGCTCAGCGGAAGGGCATTGAATTCGTCGATAGGCAGCCCGGCGTAGGTGACCTTGAGGGCCTTCGCCGTCAGCCGGCGCCCCTGACAGGTATCGCAGCGGCGGGTCTCCATGAAACTCAAGACGCGCGCACGAAGTGTGTCCGACTTCGTCTCCGCATAGGTCTTGGTCAGGTAGCTGGCCACGGAGCGCCACGTGCCCTCGTAATTGCGCTGGATCTGATCCGCCCCGCGGCGCGGCTTGACGGTCACCACCGGGCGTTCCTCGGTGAAGAGGATCCACTCGCGGTCCTTCTTCGGCAGCTGCTCCCACGGCGAGTCCAGGTCATAGCCCAGCTCCTGGAGGATGTCGTGGAAGTTCTTGCCCGCCCAAGCTCCCGGCCACGCAGCAATCGCCCCATCCTCGATGCTTAAGGAAGGGTCCGGCACCATTGAGGCCTCTGTCGGCTCGTGCACCACGCCGGTGCCCTGACACTCCGGGCACATGCCCTCCGGGGTATTCGGGGAAAAGGAATCGGAGTACAGCCCCTCCGGGTTGTCACCGCAGCGCGAGTACAGCAAGCGCACGGAGTTAGACATGGCGGAGATCGTGCCCACGGTGGAGCGCGCGCTGCTTGCCGACGCCGACTGTTGCAACGCCACCGTCGGCGGCAACCCCTCGATGCGGCCGACCTGCGGGTCCACCGCCGAGGCAATAAGGCGGCGGGCAAAGGGCGCGACGGATTCCAGGTAGCGGCGCTGGCCTTCGCCATGAATAGTGCCAAAGGCCAGCGAAGACTTGCCGGAGCCGGACACCCCCGTCACGGCTACGAGCTGGCCGCGCGGCAGGTCCACATCCACGTTGCGAAGGTTGTGCAGGTGCGCATCTCTCACGGAAATCGTCATGCCCGCCAGCCTACGCTGACCTCCGGACATGGACCGTGAGCTGTGATTTTAAAGGTGCGGCCAACATTCGCGCACGCGCTCAAACCACCAGTCGCGGCGCTCGCCCGGCGCGGCGAGCGCGCTGAGGCGATCCGGGGCGGGCGCAAGGGCTTCGGCGCGCAAGAAACCGTCGACAAGCTCGCGTGGCTCCGTCACGTCCTCCAGGAACAGCGACCCCGTGGCCAGCCCCGCGGCGGCCGGGGTGACGTCGATGTCCTCGTCGTCATAGATCTGCGGCAGTGCCGCCACCGCGGCCAAGCCCATCGAGATGCCCACCGAGGTGTCCAGGGCGGAGGCCACCGTGATGTCCATGTGGCGCTCGCGCAGGTGGGAGGCCACCTCGAGCACCTTACGCACACCACCCAGCGGCGCGGGCTTGACCACGGCGACGTCCGCCGCCTGCAATTCCGCCACACGGTAGGGGTCGCTGACCTTGCGGATGGACTCATCTGCCGCCACACGCACGAAAATCCCGGCGCGCATGAGCTGGGTGCGCACCTCCTTGAGCTCCTCCACGGTCTGGCACGGCTGCTCCATGTAATCCAGCGGCATCATCTCCTTTGCCGCAACAACGGCTTCTTCGACGCTCCAGCCGCAGTTGGCGTCGACGCGCAAGACCGGCACGCGGCCTTGGGCTTCGATGTGGGTGCGGACAGCGTGAACGCGCGCGATGTCATCCTCTAGCGTCTGCCCCTTCTCCGCCACCTTGATCTTGAAGGTGCGGCAACCGGGATAGCGCTCCATGACCTCGGGCACCTGCTCGGCGGGGACCGCGGGGATAGTGCCGTTGACTTCTACCCACTCACGCACGGGCTCCGGGAAGCCTTCGTAGGCTGCCTCCAGTCCGGCGGCGAGCCAGCGGGCGGATTCCTCTGCCCCGTACTCCAGGAAGGGGGCGAATTCACCCCAGCCCGCGGGGCCGTCGATAAGCAGCGCCTCCCGGGTAGTAATGCCGCGGAATTTCACGGCGAGTGGAAGGGATACCACGTGGGCGCGGTCGAGGACGTCATCAATATGCATGAGGTTCATCGTACGTGTGGGGGGGCTCAGCGCGACACCTGTCATAGCCGGTGTTAGGTTATAACGGTAAGTGGATATAACCAGAAGAAGGATCCTCAGATGCTTTACCTTCTCATCGCACTGCTGGCCATCGCCGCAGTTGTCTATCTCATCTATAAGAAAGTCCACGCCGCGGCCTCCATCTTCGCCGTTGGCGTAATCCTGCTCATGCTCGCCGCTCTCACCGGGCGCGCGGACTTCCGCACCACCGAAATCGAAGCCACGGGCAATGCCTTCTATGACCAGCTGCTCGTCGTGGACGCGCTATTCAAAGCACGCTTCTCCGGCATCGGCATGGCGATCATGGTGCTCTTCGGCTTCGTGTCCTATATGCGGCACATCGGTGCGGACGCCAAGACGGTCGTGGTGCTCTCCGCACCGCTCAAGCGCTTCAAAGGCTCCTACTGGCTGGTTCCGGTGGGCTTCATCCTGGGCACGCTGCTCTCGCTGGTGATCCCCTCGGCTGCAGCGCTATCCCTATTGCTCGTGGCCACGCTCCTGCCGGCACTCATCGCCGCGGGCCTGACACCCCTGACCGTGGGCGCCATCGTGGTGACCTCCTCCACCATCGTGCCCACGCCGCTTGAGGCCGGCCTCATTCAGGGCGCCGATCTCACCAACATGACGCCAACCGAGTTCGTCTACGGCGCCGTCGCCTACGCCACGGTGCCCACGCTCCTCATCACGGCCTTCGTACACATGTGGTGGCAACGCCACTGCGACAAGGTGGATGCCCGCAAGGCCGAAAGCTCCGGTGAGGTCAGCGCCGATTCGATGCACGATGACGCTACCGAGGAAGCCATCGCCCGCGCAGCCTCCCTGCCGGGTTACTACGCCGTGCTCCCGCTCATGCCGCTGCTGCTCATCATTATCTCCGCCATTCTTAACCGTTTGGGTGTCATCCCCTTTGAGGGCGGCATCCTCCCGGTGACCGTGGTCTCCCTGTTCATCGCGATGATCATCGAGTCCATCCGCAAGCGCACCGTCACCGGTGCTGTGGATTCCATCTCCAGCTTCTTCAAAGGCATGGGCGAAGGTGCTGCGGGCGTCGTGGCCCTGCTGGTGGCTGCTGCTGTCCTGGTGGAGGGTATTACGCAGATGGGTGTCATTGACATGCTTATCGACGCCGCCGAAGGCTCCTCCGGCGCCGCCGTCATCATCGTCCTCATCTTCGTTGCCGCCACCGCCGCGATGGCCGCGCTCACCGGCTCCGGCACCGCGCCTTACTTCGCCTTCTCTGAGGTGGTGCCCAACCTGGCCTCGCAGACCTCCATCCACGCCCCACAGATGCTCACCGCCATCTGGGGTACCTCCAACCTGATGCGCCAGGTCTCCCCGGTCAACGCCGCAGTACTCATTGTTGCCGGCGCCATCAAGGTCAATCCCATCCAGCTGGTCAAGCGCACCTCCGTGCCCATGATCGTGGCGACGGTGCTGAACACGCTGTTTGCGTTCATGTTTATTGGATGAAAGTCATCGGCGCGAACCCAATAGCCTTCCGCCAATTTTGTGGAGAAAACCAAGACACACGAGACTCATTCTGCTATGTTCTTAACCAGAACTGAACCTCAGTAAGCGTCGGCTCGTTTCCGACGTTGATTGCTCCAAGCCGAACCCTCGGGTTCGGCTTTCTTTTTATCCGAAAGGGCTAACCTTTTGTCTCTCTCTTACCGCGTTGGAATAGATGTCGGAACTTATTCTCTTGGCTGCACCGCCATTGAAGTCGACGAAAATGATCAACCAGTAAAAATTCTCAGTGCGGTTTCGCTGATCCACGACTCAGGACTAGATCCCGACCAGCAAAAGCGAGCGGTGACCCGACTCGCTTCCTCCGGAGTCGCACGACGGACTCGCCGTCTGTACCGCCGTCGTCGCAAGCGCATGATTAAGCTTGAAAAGTTTCTCAAAGCGCAGGGCTGGGAAACTCTACCTTTTGAGCATTATTCCGACCCTTACCTTCCGTGGAAGGCTCGCGTGGAATTGGTAAATTCCTTCATCCACGATGACGAAGAACGAGGCCGATATCTTTCTATCGCGCTACGTCATATTGCCAACCACCGAGGTTGGCGTAATCCATATTGGAAGGTATCGAGCCTGTACGCACCGAGCGAGCCTAGCGAGGCTTTTCAACAAATACGCAAGGAGCTGGAGGCGGCCACCGGCCGCGCAATTCCTCACGATGCCACCGTTGGGCAACTCATTTCCTTTGCTCAATTGGGTACCGACAGGCTACGAGGCGGTGGCAAGAAGAAAGACGACAAGAAGCCCGCAAACGAGGTGAAGCAGGCAGTTATTTCTGCGCGGCTGCATCAGATAGACCACGCGCGCGAAATCAACGAGATTTGCCGTGTCCAAAAGATAGACGACACACTACGGAAAAACATTTTAGATCTAGTCTTCGAGGCTGAATCCCCCAAAGGTGCTCAACAAGGGCGCGTCGGCAAGGACCCCCTGCAACCCAGTCAAGACCGAGCTCTAAAAGCTTCTGACGTCTTTCAGCAGTACCGTATCGCTGCTCTCACCGGAAACCTCCGTATCAACCGCGGCGGCGATACCTCTCCCCTTGATCGCGATGAGCGGCTGATTGTTTTTAATTACCTTGTCAATCTTTCTCACAAGAAAGAACCCACCTGGTTAGACATAGCCGAGCTTTTGCGAATTGACCGTGGCCAACTAAGAGGAACGGCCATAATGACTGACGATGGCGAACGTGCAGGCGCTCGACCACCTGTGCATGACACCAACCGGACGATTCTCGGCTGCAAGGTGAAGCCTTTAGCTGCCTGGTGGGAGCGGGCCGCGGATGACGAACGCGCCGCCATGCTCAAGTCTCTGTCGAATGCCGAAGTTGATGATTTCGACTCCCCTGAAGGAGCTCAAGTTCAAGCTTTCTTCGCAGAGCTCGACGAAACCGAGCATGAGAAGCTCGATTCTCTACATCTGCCAATGGGCCGTGCCGCATACTGCGAAGACACTCTAAAGCGACTAACTAGCCGCATGTTGGACGAAAATCTTGATCTCTACGCGGCACGTTTGGCGGAATTTAACATCCCCAAGGATTGGACCCCACCCGCTCCTCGAATTGGTGAACCAGTAGGAAACCCAGCTGTAGATCGCGTTCTTAAAGGCGTAGCAAGGTGGTTGGAGGCAGCCGCAGATGTATGGGGTGCCCCAAAGTCCGTAGTAATCGAACACGTCCGCGATGGTTTTGTCAGTAAATCTAAGGCTAACGAAATCGATCGTGAGAACAACGCGCGCCATAGACGTAACCAAAAGCTTTTCCAAGATATGCAGGAGAAACTAGGCATCGAAGGAAAGCCACGCAGTGCCGACCTTTGGCGGTTCCAATCAGTACAACGCCAAAATTGCCAATGCGCCTACTGCGGGGAACCAATCACTTATTCCACGTGCGAGATGGATCATATTGTCCCCCGCGCTGGCCAAGGTTCTACCAATACTCGTGACAACCTCGTGGCTGTGTGTCATCGCTGTAATCTGTCCAAGAAAAACTTCCCCTTTGCTGTTTGGGCAGCCCAGTCTGGAATTCCAGGTGTGAGCGTTAAGGAGGCACTCGACCGTACGCGCCACTGGGCCGAAGATTCCGGCATGTCAGCAAAGGACTTCAACAAATTCCGTACCAGCGTCCGCGAGCGACTGAAGCGAACCGCCATGGATGAACCGATCGACGCCCGCTCGATGGAATCTGTTGCTTGGATGGCGAACGAACTACGCGGCAGAGTTGCGCGGCGCTTTCAAGATAACGGCACTACCGTAAGTGTCTATCGAGGTGCACTCACTGCGGAAGCTCGCCGTGCTTCGGGAATATCAGGCCAACTACGTTTCATCGATGGCACTGGAAAATCTCGCCTCGACCGTCGTCATCATGCTGTCGATGCTGCAGTAGTAGCTTTTACTCAAAACTACGTCGCAGAAACTCTTGCCATTCGTTCAAACAAAAAGCGAGAGGCCGAGCTGCTTCGCTCGGCACCCCAGTGGAAAGAATTCACTGGGGCTGACGAAGCACATCGTGCGGCTTGGAATGCTTGGCTGCCTAAGATGCGAAGACTCGCAATGCTCTTGCAGCAGGCGCTGGATGAAGATCGAGTCGTAGTTACCTCGAATCTAAGGCTACGCATCGGCAACGGTCGCGCCCACGAGGACACCATCGGTGAGTTAAAGAAGATACGCGTCGGCGATGCTATTTCGGCCACCGATATCGACAGGGCATCCACCGAAGCATTATGGTGCGCGCTCACTCGCGAAGAAGACTTCGATCCTAAAGAAGGTCTGCCAGAGAATCCCGAACGGCGAATTCGTGTGCACGGCACTTGGTACGATGCCGACGACGAAATCGAGGTCTTTCCAGGACGCGCGGGAGCAATCAAGGTGCGAGGTGGTTACGCTGAACTGAGCCGTTTCCATCATGCCCGGATCTATAGAATTCCCGGCAAAAAAGCTCCCGTTTTCAGCATGTTGCGAGTTTATAATGTCGATTTAATGCAGCACCGACATGAGGACCTGTTCTCAGTTGAAATCAAACCGCAAACAATGTCAGTCCGTCAGGCAGAGCCCAAACTGCGCGAGGCCCTTTCCGACGGCACGGCAGAATACCTTGGCTGGTTGGTAGTGGACGATGAGCTCGTCATCGACACCTCAAACTTCAACACCGGACAGATTGCGGAAGTACAGAGTGAGTTTGGACAGATTCAACGTTGGCGGTTGGATGGTTTTGATTCAAACTCAAAGCTGAGATTGCGGCCTTTGTACATGAGCGCCGAAGGCCTACCTTCCGACGCTTCTCAAGGTTCCAAGAAAGTGATTGATACTTCAGGCTGGCGGACTGCTATCAACAAGGTATTTAGTCAAGGCAACGTTACCGTGATTCGTCGAGATGCTCTTGGAAGAGTTAGGCTGACCAGCAAGGCTCATCTGCCTGTTTCTTGGAGGGCAGAGTAATGAACTCGGGATGGCGAGTCATTGATTGCCTCAACTTGAAAGGCTCCCTTCGGTATTCTCGGGGCCATCTCGTCATCCACCGTGAAGACACTCCGACCGATGTTTCGCTACCCCTAGCCCAAATTGCAGTCGTCCTCATTGGCTCGAAAATCTCCATAAGCGGTGCCGTTCTCCAGAAGCTCAGTGACTACGACATCGCCCTTTTGGTCTGCGACTGGAGAAACGTTCCGGTCGCCGGTGCTTACCCATGGAACGAACATTCCCGGATCGGTGCTCGCCACCAAGCCCAATCACAATTATCTTTGCCGAAAAAGAAGCAAGCTTGGTCTCGAATTGTCGCAGCCAAAATTTCCGGTCAAGCTTCCGTTCTAAAAGCACTAGCTAAGCCTGGAGCTAAGGAGCTCTACGCCCTCTCTCGTACCGTTAAATCTGGCGATCCAGAGAACCTTGAAGCACAGGCAGCGCGCAAATACTGGTCTTGCGTCTCCCACGGTCATGCATACTTACGTTTACCTGGCAGCGGAGAACCTGGGTGGAATTCTGCGCTCGATTACGGTTACACACTTTTGCGTGGCCATGGAATCCGAGCTGTGGCTAGCGCTGGGCTAGCCGGAGCATTAGGAGTATTCCACCATGGCCGCGGTAACAAGTGGGCATTGGTTGATGATCTCATGGAACCCTTTCGACCAATGGTTGATCAGATTGTCTTCACCGCTACCGCGAACGGAGAGCCATTAGGCTCTCCACAAAAGACTCTTATCTCACAGCATCTGACCAACCCGTTCGATTCCAGTGGAAAATCGTTGACCACAGTTTTTAATGACTTCAGCCAACAATATGGCCTATACATCGAAGGAAATATAAATCACCTAAAAGTTCCGGTTTGGGAAGGAAAACTCGATGCCGGCGAAAGATAGTGAACCAATGTGGTGCGTGGTCATGTTCGATCTTCCCGTAAAATCAAAAATTCAAACCAGAGAGGCTAACCGGTTTCGAAACCATCTTTTAGACCTGGGCTTTTGTAGATCCCAACTAAGCGTTTACGTCCAGTACTTCCCTCTTGCTTCCCGTATCGCAAGTACCGTCAAACAAATCAAGTCCAGCCTACCGGAAGACGGAGATGTGAGAATCATATCCGTCACTGATGTTCAATGGTCAAAGGCGATTCGTTTTTCCAAATCGGAACCTTCCAAAATGGAGAATACCCCACCTCAACTCACGATTTTTTAGCGAAGGATCACCGATAAACTCCAGTAGAACAGCCCTTTTGGGGCTGCACTGAAGTCTATCAGGGGTAATGAGAACTGAACCCCAGCCAGAAGAATCAGGCGTGGCTGGCCCCGCGAAGTCTATCAGGGGTAATGAGAACTGAACCCCAGCGCTGCTCAATGACTACGCCTACAGGGGCGAAGTCTATCAGGGGTAATGAGAACTGAACC